>NZ_PVWO01000282.1 GCF_003003845.1 Chamaesiphon polymorphus CCALA 037
GGTCAGCAAGTTGGTGGGTAAAGCATTCTGACGGTGTAGATTTGGGTTTCGAGACTACAGTGTTAACCGACTTGACGGGTGTCAGTCGCCAACAGTGGGCTGACTATGAGATTGTAGTTGTCGATATGCCACCAGCACTCGATTCGGTGGCTTTAGCCGCCATTCTGCCGATCGCCGATTACTTAGTATTACCAACCCCGCCAGCTCCAATGGATCTGGCGGCATTGATTCGCACGGTCAGACAGGTGGTTCTGCCCACGCAAATCGGCCATCGCGTCCTGTTGACTAAAGTGAATTCTCGCGGTTTGAGAGAAGCTCAAGAAGCGCAACAAACCTTATTAGAGTGTCAGATTCCGGTTTACTATACAGTAATTCGGAACTTAAAAATTCACGAACGGGCGGCGATGGCTGGCTTGCCTATCAGTCACTTTAAAAGTCAAGCCGCCGCACCCGCAGCCGCAGACTACCGTTGTGTCGTCAATGAAATCTGGAAAGACTGGAGCAAAATATGACTGTTAGAAAAAAACGATCGTCACCTGCTGATGTATTGCGGCAGGAAATGCAGCAACCATTGGTCATCCCCGAACGGAGTGCTGCCCCAAACAATACTCCCCCAACCCCTCCACCCACTCCTACGCCAACAACAACTACTACCGACATGAACCCCCCTAACAACGATGATGCCGCCACTTTAGCCAAGCTTAAGGCAGCACAGGAGAGCGAAGCAAAACTCAAGCAGCAGATTGAAGATCTTCAATCCAAAGCTAATTTGGCACAAAAAGAATTGAAAGAAGCTAAAGATACAATCGTCAAATTGGCAGAACAAGGACAAGCACCCGCCAAGAATAAGAGCGCGGCGATCGTCAAACAAGATACATCCAGATCCAATGCCTCGATTACGGCTCGTCCGACCGAATCCCGCGAGGAAACAGCTCGCCGTCGCGCCAACACCGATATCGGCTGGCTCGACTAGTTGCGAACGACTGGTGGCGAGCAGCAATAGACTCTAGCGATTGACTATTGCCACCTTCTGGATGAGAAACACAATCCAGTTAGAGCCTATTTCTATCTCAAAACCAATAATTCTGCTAGCTATTTGTCGATCTTTGTAAGGAGTATTTTGTATGGCTGATGCTCGAAGTTCCGCTCAGGCAGTCGGCACGATCGAAACCGACGGATTCCCCCCAGTCTTAGCCGCTGCTGATGCCATGGTCAAAGCGGGAAATGTCACCTTAGTTTACTTTGGTTTAGCAGAACGCGCCGAGTTTATCGTAGCGGTTCGTGGCACGGTATCCGAGGTACAGCAAGCTGTTGCGGCTGGTGTCCGAGCGGGTGAAGAGACAAAACGCGGCGGAGTAGTCAGTCACTATATCATTCCACATCCAACTGGCAATGTAGATAGCGTACTACCGATTCACTATACATCTGCATCGGAAGATTTTTGGGTGTAATTTAGTCGATCGTCGATCGTTATGGCTAATAGTTAGTTCTAACACCTATGGCAAGAGTTGCCGATCTCCAGTGGAGATGCTAGTCAATCGATAATTTATTTAGGAGTTTATATTTAAATGGCTGATTCTATGAGTTCTCAACAGGCAGTTGGTTCGATCGAAACCAAAGGGTTTCCCGCTGTCTTAGCCGCTGCTGATGCAATGCTCAAAGCAGGTCGCGTTACTTTGGTCGGATATCTTAGGGCTGGTAGTGCTCGCTTCACCGTCAATGTACGCGGTGATGTCTCCGAAGTCAAACAGGCAATGGCGGCTGGTGTCGATGTAGTTGAGAAAGTCTATGGTGGGACATTAGAATCTTGGGTCATTATCCCGCGTCCGCATCCCAACGTTGAGCGAATTTTGCCAATTGGTTATACTGAAGAAGTCGAAGAATTTCGCGCTCAAGTTGAAGGCCGGATTAGCTAATAGTTAGCATTTAACCATTGGGATAGTAAATCGAGATCGATCGTCAACTCAGGATCTGTTTGCGATCGACGATCGACTATTAACTATCAATTATTTTCACTGTCTTGATGCACTAAACCGTCGGGGAACCCGACGAACGTGCATCGCTATCCACTAAATTTACCCTTGGGGAGACACTCACAGCCAGTCATGTCCAATATTCATGCTGAAAGTGCGATCGGGTTAGTATCCACTCGGAGCTTTCCGGCTATGGTGGGAACGGCAGATATGATGCTCAAATCTGCTGCTGTCCATTTAGTAGGTTATGAAAAGATTGGTAATGGTTATTGCACTGCTGTAATTCGGGGTCGCTTTCCAGACGTGAAATTGGCAGTAGCCGCAGGCGCAGAAGTTGCCGAACAGATGGATGAATTGATCTCCAAATCGGTAATTTCCCGTCCGTTTCCCAATCTCGATGCCGTTCTGCCGATTAGCGATCGATTGTTAGCACAAATTGTCAGCAAAAGCAAGCTCAGTAATCTGGCCATCGGTCTGCTCGAAACTCGCGGTTTCCCACCAATGGTCGGTGCGATGGATGCGATGCTCAAAACAGCAGATGTGCATGTTGCTGGTTATGAAAAAACGGGTGCTGGCTTTTGTACGGCCATCATTCGCGGTACCGTCTCCAACGTGACGATCGCTCTCGACGTCGGCATGTCAGCAGCCGAGCAGATTGGCGAACTGCGATCGATCATGGTCATCCCCAGACCCCTAGAAGATTTAGAACGCACGATTCCGACAGCTAGTTATTGGCTCGAACCAGTACTGACGATTCCCGAACAGCCACTAGTATTACCGTTACGCTTGCCACAAGTTGTCAATGTCCCTGTTGTCGAAACCGCACCTCTAGTCGAAGTGGAAGTTGTCGAAGCCGAGCCGCTAAAATTGAATGAAAACAGGGAATCGCTAGATAATTAGGCTGTGCCGAGCTGAAATATAATTTCTAACTATTGTAATACAGTAAGTTCTCTTATCCTCGCTCCCCACTTTTCATCCATCGATCCAAAGACACCAATAATTAATAAAAAATTCGCGATTTACGGATTGACAATTAGTTACTTTTCGTGAATGTTTGCCCAGTTCGATAAATTCCAAATTAAATCTTAATCCTCACAAGTTCCTCAAACTTCTCAGATAGAATACCGATCGAGTAGTTAGATCGACCAACTACTTAACGCAATTCGTTCGTGGATAGCATCCCGCGAGTGACATCGATCGCCACACTACGGAGGAATCTAGATCGTG
Source organism: Chamaesiphon polymorphus CCALA 037 (assembly GCF_003003845.1). Classification (GTDB taxonomy): domain Bacteria; phylum Cyanobacteriota; class Cyanobacteriia; order Cyanobacteriales; family Chamaesiphonaceae; genus Chamaesiphon; species Chamaesiphon polymorphus. The sequence goes on from NZ_PVWO01000282.1 coordinate 3,201, forward strand.
ATAGAAAGTATTAATTCTCGGACGGGAATCAGCTCATCGTTACTACAAACTACACAAGCAACTTTGGCCGACCTGCCGCGCAGATTGAATGCTCCTAGTCGTAACCCAACTCCTAATAACTCGAAGACTCTACCATTATTACCCCGATCGATAGAGCGCAATCGGCAGCAATGGTCGAGCGATGCTAACATCCTCAAACTAGAACTACCACAGCGGACTCTATCGCCAAATTTAAATCCCCGTCAATGGCTGCTGACGGGAAATCATCGCCTTGCCAGATTGGTAACAGCCACGATCGGCGATCGGTGGCTGACGCATTTAGAAGACCTCCAGCAGCTCACACCGCTAGCTGGCGACCCCTTATTTCAACTGCAATGGCAGACTATCAAACAAACAAATAAGCAAGCCTTCGCCAAGGCATTGCAGCGATTGCAGGGGATAAAAATTAACGTCAATTCGCTATTCGACCTTCAGTTGCAACCAATCTGTGGACATCAACGCCAACTATTAAATATTTTACATATCATCAATCTGTTCGATCGCCTCAAGCAAAATCCAGGTATCGATATCTTGCCCCGCACCTTTATCTTTGGCGATGCGAGCGTACTTCAATCTCCCGAAATCGACAGCGCAGTAGAGGCAAGCCACTCCCTAGTCAGCGACATCGAGCGTCGAGAAACAATCGCGCTCATCGAATCTTTAGGCCGAGTTTTGGCAGCAGATCCCGATGTCTGCGATAAGTTGCAAGTAATCTACGTGCCAGAATCGGCAGCACTCACCAATCAGATGTTTGCAGCAGCAGATGTCACGCAACAGATTGCCACGGCAACCACCGAAGATGTAGACTTAGGCGAACTTAAAGCGGCTATTAATGGCGTCATCTCGATCGGTAGTTTGGGTAAAACCAATACTTGGTTGCAGCAAATAGTCGGCGCAGAAAATTGTTTTCGATTTGGACTAGCCATTCCCGAAATAGCATTATTCAAAGAATACGGTTACGATCCGTATAATTACTACAAGCATTATCCGCAGATCCGGCAAGCGATCGACTGGTTGTTATCCGGACACTTTACCCCTGATGCGCCCGGTTTGTGTAAATCGATTGTCGATAAGTTGATGGGTACGGACGAGCATATGGTGTTGGCCGATTATATGTTTTATATGGCTTGTCAATCACTAGTCAGCGAGACTTATCGTCATCAGGCCACCTGGACGCACATGTCAATTATGAATGTTGCTGGCGTAAAATAGTTGGCATAATTTAGCTGTACCGACTCAATCGCCGGATCGATCCCAAGATGGCGATTGGGTGGTATTGCTACAGTTTGATAGTTGATAGTTAATAGTTGATAGTTGATAGTTAATAGTTGATAGTTGATAGTCGATCGCAGATCTTACTGCTCAATTTCAAGTATCGATCGTCAGGATAAGCCCAATCTGCAATCTACAATCCGCAATCCCTCGATAGTATAACCAATAGCCAGCAAAGCTCTTTCGATGAAAAACATCGCATCTGGCAAAGTATCAATTGGCTTTGCCGCTACCCTCTTCGTATTGGTAATTAATGCTGTTCTGGCTTATCAAAGTATTACAACGATCTCTGAAAATAATCGTGCGGAGGTCTACAACGATCGAATTCTAGCTACTTTGGCACAAATGCTCTCGTCATTAAAAGATGTCGAACGCGGACAAAGAGAATATCTCCTGACTAACGAGCCTCAATATTTAGCCGCTCATCGGATCGATATCAGTCAAATCCGTGCCAAGTTAAAATTATTGGTCAACTTAAAATCCGATTTGAATCAGCCTTTACCGCGCGTTGGTACCAGCGATCCCGGTGCCCAAAAACAACAAATTATTGCCTTCGAGCAGACCATCGAGCGGAATTTGGACGAACTATTAACCACGATCGACAAGCGGCAGGCGGCGGTATTGACCCCTGCACGACAATTAGTCTTATCGCAGCAAGGACAACAAGCGATCGAAACGGTACGGCAATCGATTAGTGAGTGCGAGCGAGTCGAACGAAAAGGACTAGAACGATTGCAAGCCGAATCCAGACAAAGCCTCGCCGATACAAAACTGGCTTTTGGGATCTCTAGTTTATTAGATTTAGTATTATTATCCGTTTTGTATGGATTAGTGAGCTGGGATCGCACCAAACAAAAGCAGTCTGAAGCGATCGTGCGCGGATATGCTACCGAATTTGAAGAACTATACAACCGTGCACCCTGTGGCTATCATTCCTTAGATGCTGACGGCAAATTTATCCGGATCAACCGCACTTCACTCCAAATACTAGGGTATGAAGAAGCTGAAATCGTCGGTTGCAAGCAGATTGGGGACTTACTCGCTACCCAAAGCCTCCAAAAATTTAACGACAATCTCGCCATCCTCAAAACGCGCGGCTGGATTCATGATATCGAACTTCAGATGGTACGTAAAGATGGTAGCACCGTGCCAGTCAGTGCGACGGTGATAGCAATTAAAGACAATCTGGGCAACTATATTGGCGCGCGCGCGACGACGATCGATATTAGAGAACGCGTCCGGCTGCGCAGGCAAGCACGACTATCTGCCGAAATCTCTCAAAAAATTCGCCAATCCCTGAAATTAGAGGAAATCTTACAAACTGCGGTCGAAGAAGTCCAGAAACTATTAGCAGTCGATCGAGTCTTAATTTATAGGTTCGCGGCAGATGGCTCTGGGACGGCAGTCCAGGAGCGAGTCTTGGCAGATTATCCCGCCGTAATGGGCAGTAATATTAACGATCCTTGCTTCAATCGGAGTTACCACGATCGTTATACCCATGGCCGCATCCAGACTGTTGCTGATATCACGCAGTCTGGGTTTCAGCCTTGTTATATAGAGTTTCTCTCACAATTTGCAGTCAAAGCTAGTGCCATCATCCCCATTTATTTGCGGGATGAATTGTGGGGACTATTAATCGCCCATCACTGTCAAGCACCCCGAAAATGGTATCCCAAGGAAGTTGAAATGCTCTCGCAACTGGCAACCCAACTGGGAATCGCCATCACTCAAGCCCAGTTATTAGAACAAGAGCAACTCCAAGGTCGCGAACTGGCTCGATCGAATGCCGAACTAGAGCAGTTTGCCCATGTCGCCTCTCACGATCTCCAAGAGCCACTGCGGATGGTGATTAGTTATCTCCAACTGCTCTCCCGTCGCTACCAAGGCAAACTCGATGCCGATGCCGACGAATTTATCGATTATGCCGTAGATGGAGCGACGAGAATGCAGGCACTAATTCAGGGACTACTGAGTTATGCCAGAGTCAGTAGCCGCAAGCAGCCGTTTGAAATTGTCAACTGCAATGTCATCGTTCGAGATGCGATCTCCAACCTGCATGTCGCGATCGCCGAAAGTGCCGCCACGATTACTTTCGACCCACTTCCAGAAGTATGGGGAGATCCGACTCAACTAACTCAGGTGTTTCAAAATTTGATTGCCAATGGGATTAAATTTCGGCGAGAAGAAGTACCGCCCAAAATTCATATTAGCGTCACCTCCTTACAGCCGCTATCTACTTCAACCACTGAGGATCTGGCTACCACGCCAGCTAGTTGGCAGTTTGCGATTTCCGATAATGGCATCGGCATCGAATCTCAATATCTCGAGCGAATTTTTGTTATCTTTCAACGCCTACATACGCGCGTCATCTACCCCGGAACGGGAATCGGATTGGCGATTTGCAAAAAAATCATCGAACGTCATGGTGGTACAATTTGGGTAGAATCGACACCTATGAAGCAGGATTCGCTATTGCAGCCACCTTCGCCTCACCCACCAGCGTGTTCTGGTTCGATTTTTTATTTTGTAATCCCAGCGGTGGGTAGTATCTCTCCCCAACATGTCCATAAACAGCCGCCCGATTGAAGTTTTGCTCGTTGAAGATAATCTTGGAGACGTACATCTGACCCGCATTGCTTTAGCAGATAGGGAAGTAAATGTCAATCTCAGCGTAGTGACTGACGGTGTCGAAGCAATGAACTTTCTCCACTGTCAGGGTGAATATCATCAAGCCGTGCATCCCGATCTAATTTTGCTAGATTGGAATCTACCGCGCAAAGATGGAAAAGAAGTATTAATTGAGATTAGATCGGATGAACGATTGCAACGCATTCCAGTGGTGGTGCTCACGACGTCCCAGGCTGAAGAGGATATTCTCAAAGCATACAATCTTCACGCCAACTGCTATATCACCAAACCTTTGGATTTCAATCAATTTGTTCGCATCGTGCAGTCGATCGAAGATTTTTGGTTTAGTATCGTTCAATTACCACCACAGTAAGGGTGGATGGGTGGATGGGTGGGCTTTAGGCTTTAGGCTTTAGGCAGAAGGGGAGAGGAAAAGGGAAAAGGAGAAAAG
>NZ_PVWO01000283.1 GCF_003003845.1 Chamaesiphon polymorphus CCALA 037
GTACCATTATCGGTGAAAATTTCGAGTAAGAGGGAGTGCGGCAATCGCCCATCGATAATATGAGCGGCTTTGACACCTTGAGCCAGAGAGCGAACGCAACAAGTCAACTTTGGAATCATTCCACCGCTGACGGTACCATCTTCAATCAGCCCTCGCGCGCCAGAAATATCCAAGTGACGAATCAAAGTATTTGGATCTTTGAAATCCTGCATCAAGCCGGGAGTATCAGTCATCAAGATCAGTTTTTCGGCTCCCAGTGCAGCGGCAATTTCACCAGCCACCGTGTCGGCATTAATATTGTAAGCCTGTCCATTTTCATCAGCGGCGACACTGGAGACGACAGGAATATAGCCACTCTTGACTAAAGTATTGAGAATATCGACATTAACACTACTCACCTCACCGACAAACCCAATTCCTTCGCGACCGTCGGGACGTGCCACGATAAGGTTAGCATCTTTGCCGCACAGTCCGACGGCATTACCGCCAGAGCAAGCAATGAGGGAGACAATTTCTTTATTCACTCTTCCGACTAATACCATTTCCACAACATCCATCGTCGCTGCATCAGTCACCCGCAAACCATCTTTAAATTGCGGCTCGATACCGAGTTTTTCTAACCAACTATTGATTTCTGGCCCACCGCCGTGAACTAAGATAGGACGAATGCCAACGCAGGACATAAAGACTAAATCGCGAATTACATTCTCTTTGAGAGAACTATCTTTCATGGCTGCGCCGCCATATTTGACCACTACGGTACGTCCGGCGAATTTTTGGATGTAGGGCAAGGCTTCGCTAAGTACCCGCACGCGGGTGGCATCTTCGTTGGAGTGGTTCATGCTGGAAAGGATTGGAGTCTGGCGATGAGTTTTGCAATAGCCAAAATTTTATCAGTTTCGCTGGGGTCTATGTCGATCGAGTCGATCGGGAATTTAGATTCTAAGTGTCGAGCGATTTCGATCTGAATTGTCAATGGTGCTGGGTTGCCTGGAGATTTGCCCAGTTTGACAGAAATTCAGGAAGTATCGAGTTCGAGTAGTGCCTAAGTTGGTAACCTTGATACAGGCAATCCGATTACTTTTGAGACCGCGCGATTGAAATCGCAGTACGCGCAAGCGAAGTCCGCCTTCGCAGACTTTGTAATATTAGCCCCGTTGGCGAAGCCTTTCGGAACGAAATATTCAATCGGCGGTGGTTGAAGACTAAACACTAAAATCTACACAAATTCAGCAGCGATCAAAATTATGCTCCTCGATCGATTCAGTTAGCATCCAACCAAGCAATTAAGTCACTCATCTGACCAAAATCTAACAACGCCTCACCTAAATCCTCCAAACGCAACAGAGGTAGAGCCTTAATTCTCATCTCAACTTCTGGGGACACATTCCCCACCCGTCGATTTAGCAACCGCAGAATTAAAGCTCGTGCTTCCTGTTGACGACCTTCCTGTGCGGCATCCTGATAAACTCTAGTTTGTTCTAACTCAATTCCCAACATTGTATCCACCTCATCCCTACTTAGATTACTAAACTTGTAAACGATAATCGTCGAGACTAACTCGATTATATCCCGACTGCCTTGTGCCCGATCGATTAAACCTCTAGCCTCAGATGTAGCTTTCTCGCCCTCTAGCGTCGTCAATACCATTAAACCTAAGCCTGTGGGTAAATCTGCCACTTCACCCAGCTCATCCAAAAACACTCGCCGAATTCGTCCGCTTGCCAATAGATCCCGCACCATATCGGTGCGAGATTGTTCGGTGCTTCTAGTCGGATAAATTACCACTGCTTGCCAATTGGCAAATCGTTCGCGATTGCGATAGGTGTAAATGGCAATCTCACTCAGCATCCGTTCGTAAAGCAATTCATCCAGTTGAAACTGTACTTCGCAGAAATAGACTATCCCGGCTGAATTGGGTGGTAAAAATACCCCATCGATCCGAAATGCCGTTTCCTTGACTTCAATCGATTCAAAGATATAGCTTTGAGCATTTGCTGGCGGCTGTGGCAATAACTCGAAGAGTAATGTAGGTGAAAGCCGAAATAATTGGTAGAAAATCGAATCGCGGCGCATAATTAAATCTCGATTCTCATTCTTTAGAGGCTTCGCCACCGAAATGAGATTATTTTAGTGTTACATTACCACGACCCACCATCCACTATCCACGACGTCGCGATCGCCAGTAGAATATCTAATGTTCGATCGCATAGCAAGCACCATGACTCAAACTTATCGCATCACACTTTTACCTGGGGATGGCATTGGCCCCGAAATTATGGCGGTAGCTGTAGAGGTACTAGAAGTTGTGGCCAAACAAGAGGGTCTAAATTTTGAATTTACCACGGCTTTAATCGGCGGTGCCGCGATCGAAGCAACAGGAGAACCCCTACCAGCAGAGACTTTGGATGCTTGCAGGCAAAGCGATGGCGTGTTACTTGCCGCCATTGGCGGTTATCAGTGGGACAATTTGCCCCGCCATTTGCGTCCAGAGACGGGTTTATTGGGCTTGAGAGCGGGTCTGGGTTTATTTGCCAATCTCAGACCTGCAGCGATTTTACCCCAGCTCATCGACGCTTCTACCCTCAAACGGGAAGTAGTTGAAGGGGTGGATATCATGGTAGTCAGAGAACTGACTGGTGGCGTCTATTTTGGCGAACCCAAGGGAATTTTTACCACGGAGACGGGAGAGAAACGGGGTGTCAATACAATGGCATATACCGAGAGCGAGATCGATCGGATTGCTAAAGTTGGCTTTGAAACTGCCCAAAAACGGACGAAAAAGTTATGTTCGGTAGATAAAGCGAACGTTCTGGAAGTATCTCAATTATGGCGAGATCGAGTCACTGCGATGGCCAATGATTATCCCGATGTCGAACTGACGCACATGTATGTAGATAATGCTGCGATGCAACTAGTCCGCGCGCCCAAACAATTCGACACGATCGTTACTAGCAACCTATTTGGCGATATTCTCTCTGATGCGGCGGCGATGCTTACAGGCAGTATCGGCATGTTACCTTCGGCCAGTTTGGGTGCGACGGGGTTGGGTGTCTTTGAACCCGTTCACGGTTCGGCTCCAGATATCGCTGGGCAAGATAAAGCCAATCCCTTGGCACAAGTGCTGAGTACCGCGATGTTATTACGTTATGGACTACATCAGCCCCATGCTGCCGATCGCATCGAAAGCGCGGTTTTAAAAGTTTTGGATCTGGGTTACAGAACTGGTGATATTATGTCAGCAGATATGACCGCAGTAGGCTGTCGGGAGATGGGTCGCGTCTTAATTGAAGCCCTAGCAGGATCCTAATCTAGTTGAGGGCGGTCGTCTATTCTCCACAGCAGAGGATCGCGGCAACGACGAGATCGAGTTTTGCGATCGATCTTAACCAGAGATTTGCAACTCAACCCGATTGCTCTTAAAATGTCCGAACATAATTTTAGGAAAACTAACTACTGTGTTTACGATTGCGCCGCCCAAAGCTAAAGCTACTTCGATGCCCCAGCCCGATTCTACTAGATTATACGATCCGGCTCTCCTTAGAGCTGCCAAAGACATCTATAGCTTCTATTGTCAGATTAACCCCGATCGAGAGCGACGGCGACAACCAATTGGGGTCGCGATCGACAAACTCAGCCATCGGGGTAAATTAATTTTTAGCAGCTATCCGATCTTGTTGCCCGAAGAAAATTTCATCTCAGTCGAACAGTTAGAAGCCGATCTTCATTAGTCGTCCTTGAGTTGTTTATGGATGTCATAGCGCATTATCCCTGCTGTTGGGGAATTATAGATCTAGGTTCTCTATCTCTACAGCCACTGGCAGACGATCGTAGCAGTGAATATTTATGACACGAGTGTTCAAGTAATTGTATTTTGGTTGGGTGCGGCGATCGGTAGCTTCCTCAATGTGGTTGTGTACCGCGTCCCGGCTGGTCTCTCGGTAATGTGGCCGCCCTCAAGATGTCCTAAATGCTTTCATCAACTAGGCATGGGCGAAAATATCCCGATTTTGGGATGGTTATTATTGCGCGGTAAATGTCGTCACTGTCACACACCGATCGCGCCGCGTTATCCGATCGTCGAGACGATAACTGCGATAATTTTTGTCCTCATTTACAACCATTTCGGCCTCACGATACAGACGTTGGGCTATTTTTTGTTGATGTGTTGGCTGTTTGCGCTGACGCTGATCGATTTGGATACGATGACATTACCCAATCCCCTGACGCAATCTGGGTTGGTATTGGGCTTGGTGTTTCAAGTTATCGTCGGTTTTCTCGATAACAGCTATTCAGTTATCGGTCTGCGCGAAGCCTTAATGCAGGGTATTCTGGCCATGGTACTAGGCATCTGGCTGTACGATACGATCGCGCTCGTCGGGAGCCTGATGATGGGTAGATCGGCGCAAGGTGGTGGCGATGCCAAGTTGTTAGCGATGATTGGAGCTTGGTCGAACTGGAAGGTCGTACTCCTCACGGCAGGATTAGCTTCGGTGCTGGCAATCGTCGGTTTTGTCGTCGCTGCGGGCTATTCGATGTTCAAAAGTGGCGGTATCAAAGCAGGTGCTAATAAGCTGATTCAACCGCTCCCGTTTGGGCCTGCGATCGCCTGTGGTGCGGCTATGGCCATATTTGGCGGCGATTGGTTAATTGGGAGTTATCAAGAGTTTATGCGCTCTGACGCTCGCTATTTAGTAGGGGTGCCGCTATTAATCGCGCTGACTGGACTATGGTGGTGGGTACGCAGACTGCGCTTGCGTAGCTCTCGATCTAGTTAGGGCGGAGTACGATCGAGGATTGTAGGTTGGGTTGTCTCGTTCCGTGTTGCCAAAGGCGAGGCTATGCCTACGATAGGCTTCTGCCAAGGCAGAGGCTACGCCAACGCCTTGCTCTACCCAACACACTCAACCAAATTTTCTTTCATCCTTTAGACAAACGTTTGCGTCGGATCGGTTAATCGGAACGAGAAAACCCAACTCAATCTGACGTTTAATCTAGATTAAAATTAAACGGCAAGCGGACATAAACATGATTGGGATCGTTAAAGCTATTCAAAATACTTAGTTCGTTTTTAACCTTGAGTAATTCTGTTGTCAGGGGATCTTGAGCTTGTAAAATTCGGGCTTCTTTACCGCCGCCAAGTTGTTTGATTAATTTCTCATCCCAACCTTCAACTTCGGGGTATTCTTCTAGTTCCCAATCTTTGCCTAATTTAGCAGTTTCAGCCGCATACGCGATCGCGTCATTTAGGCCACCGATATTATCTACCAACCCAATTTTTTTGGCATCAATTCCAGACCAAATTCGTCCCTGTGCGATTTCAGCAACTTTTTGTTTTGGTAATTTCCGAGATTCAGCAACTTTATTGAGAAATTCATCATAGATATCATTAACTCGCTGCTGAGAAATTGCTAATTCTTGGGGCGTACTTGGACGAGAAATTGTCATACTATCAGCTAGCTTGGATGTTTTAACTACATCCCAAGTGATGCCATTATTGTTAGCCAATTTTTGATAGTTGAAGCTAGTTCCGATGACGCCAATCGAGCCAGTAATTGTATTTGATTCGGCAAATATTTTATTCGAGTAAGTAGAAATCCAGTAGCCGCCCGAAGCTGCGACATCGCCCATTGAAACGACGACAGGTTTCGCTTTTTGTAACAGGCGCACTTCGCGTTGAATGATATCGGAAGCTAATGCACTACCGCCAGGACTATTGACTCGCAATACTACTGCTTTTACGTCTTTATCGGCGCGTAATTCACGTAGTTGTCGAGCGAGACTATTACCGCCAATTTGTCCCGGAAGACCTTCGCCATTAACAATATTTCCTTGTGCGTATAAGACCGCAATTTTTTTGCCGGAATTGGTGGCAGTTTTATTAGCGACGTCGGCATAATCGCTGACACTAATTTTTCGATAATTATTGGTATCTTCTTTGTCAGTACCGCCAATCTTTTTAAGTTGTGTCAAAATTTCATCTTGATAAGCAGTTTTATCGACTAACTTATTAGCGATCGATTGTTGGGCTGTCAATACACCGCGATCGTCGGCAATTTTTTGCAATGTTTCTGGGGTAAGTTTGCGACTGGTACCGACCGTTGTTTTAAATTCATTCCAGAGATTATTTAATAGCTGTTGAGTCTCTTGTCTGGCTTCTGGACTAAATTTATCTAAAGACCAAGTTTCACCAGCGGATTTATATTTACCGACGCGCACGACTTCGACGCCAATACCATATTTATTAAAAGCATTTTTAAAAAACATCATTTCCGATCGAAAGCCATTAAGATCTACCGAACCCATCGGATTGATATAAATCCGATCGGCAACTGATGATAGATAATAATCGCGTTTATCCATATCGATATTGTAAGCAATTATCTGTTTGCCAGCGGCGCGAAATCGCTCCAGTGCAGTGCGGACTTCTTTGAGTGTGGCAAAACCAGTGGTGCTGAGTTTGCCACTGCTGCCATCTAGATAAATCGCGACAATTCGTTTATCTTTAGCCGCAGCGTCGATCGCATTGAGAATTGATTTTAATTCAGTGACGCGGGTGGTTTCACCAGCAATGGTTTCTTGTAAACTTTTACCGGGATTGAGATCGACAATCGATCGCGATAAATCGATCGTCAAAATCGATCTTTCTGGAACTTTAGTTTCCTCACGATTGGTTGCACTCTGAATCAACGCACCAATCGTTACTGTTACTAATGTGAGTGAAACTGCTGAAAATAAAGTTAATCCCAGCAAACTACCGATCGTACTAGCTAAGGCTTGTTTGAGAAATTGACGCATACATTAAAGGTGTGAGGATGTAAAAGAGATAAATAGAAAACTAAATTCGATCGAGCGAGGTGCGAGCTGACTGATAGCTTGGCTCGCGTGCGGTTTAAATATTTTAGACAGGCAGTCGATCGCGCGATTAGGGGATCGGAGTCGAGTGCCGATCGAATTTCTTGTCAATCTAATCACGATCGAAACGACGATCTGTTTGCGGCGATCCGCATTCTAAATTAAGTAGTAGAGTAAATGTAAGATTTTTTACAGGAGAGCTGGAAGATCGATCGCGATCGATCTAATACTCAGCATAGCAATTATTAGTGTGCCCAAATTGTGCCATTATCGATACAGTCGATCGCCAAGGACGATTGGATATTAGAAATTTGGATAGATACTCGCGACTTCTAACAACTATAGACTATGGCGATTACCGCAGTGGGTGGAGACAATTAGCTTGTTGCAAAGCAGCTAAATTAGCATTACCCGTACAAAATAATACTGTTTGGATTTCCGCCATTAAAATTTGGACTAATTCTCGCACTGCCATTGTCGATTCGTCAGCAGCCTGAAGAAATGGTAACGCTAAACCAGCGACATCGGCACCTAAAGCGATCGCTTTAGCAATATCTAAGCCGTTACGCAAGCCACCAGAAGCAATCAGCGGTAAAGTTGGCGCAAGCTGCCGAATAGTCGTAATACATTCAGTCGTCGGAATGCCCCAGTCGCCAAAAGTTTGCCCCAATCGGCG
>NZ_PVWO01000284.1 GCF_003003845.1 Chamaesiphon polymorphus CCALA 037
GGTTTAAGAATTGCCAGCGACTGTGTCTTGTCGCACTAAACCTGGAGGAAACCTCCAGAGCGCGCGCCGCAAGTCGCTGCTAGTGATGCAAAGTCCGCGTAGGCGGACTAAAATTTTTAGATTAATCGAGAAGTATTGCCACCGCGCCCAACTCCCAACTCCCAACTCCCAACTCCCAACTCCCAACTCCCAACTCCCATGAATCTAATTGAGTTTCTGCTCAAAGCTGCTTGGATGAGCGTAGTGGCTGCGGCTATTACAGGTTCGATTAGCGGCATGGGTAGTGCTGCGGCGATCGCGCTCATCAATCGATCGATTAGTCAGATTACCCCACAGAACCCCCAAGCACCTCAAGAGCTGCTGTGGGGCTTTCTGGGGCTAGTGACAGTGGTTTTGGTTACCAACTTAATTTCCCAGTTCTTGCTCGTCCAATTAGCGCAAGATGCCATCTACAAACTGCGTCTGCGGATTAGCGGTTGGATTTTGGCATCGCCCCTGCAACATCTCGAAGAACTAGGCACAAATCGCCTATTGACGACTCTGACAGAAGATATTCAATCGATTTCTAGTGCAGTCTTTAGCGTCCCCACGCTGTGTGTCAATGCCGCGATCGTGGTGGCATCCTTTGCTTATCTGGGCTGGCTGTCGATTTGGGTACTATTGGGGACATTGGCATTTATGGCACTATCGATCGCGTTAGTGCAAGTGCTCATCAACCAAGCAGTGCGTTTGTTCACAGAAGCGCGCGAAGAAAATGATGCCTTGATGAAGCACTTTCAGGCAATTACCGATGGCATCAAAGAACTCAAACTTCACTCCCAACGCCGCGAAGAATTCCTGCAAGAAGACTTACAAACTACTGCTGCAAACCTGCGTAATTATCGGATTGGCTCGCAACGGGCGATTTCTTTATCTGGTGGGATTGGCGAGTTATCATTTTTCATGCTCTTGGGCTTATTAGTCTACGGCTTACCCTATATTCAAACAGTTTCCTCCGAACTGTTATCGGGTTATGTGCTGACGATCTCTTATCTAATGCGCCCGATCGGTAATACTTTAGCCATCTTGCCCAACCTCAGTCAAGCAGGTGTCGCACTACGAAAAATCGATACCTTGGGACTATCTTTAGCGAGTCGCGCCGAGACACAAGCACGCACCACCACTAGTCCCGATCGATTCAAACAAATTGAAATTAGGCAAGCTACCCATATTTACCAACTAGCTGGAGAAGAGAAAACCTTTACACTAGGGCCGATCGATCTGACGATCGAACCTGGAGAACTGATCTTTATCGTCGGTGGTAATGGCAGCGGCAAATCTACCTTAGCCAAACTCATCACGGGTTTATATGCGCCCGACAGTGGCGAAGTTCGACTAGATGGCACTGTCGTTGACGATCTCCACCGCGAATTATATCGTCAGTTATTTTCGACAGTATTTGCCGATTTCTATCTATTCGATCGCTTTGTCGGCTTGCAGCTAGACGACGGCGATGCCCAAGCCAAAATGTATCTCGAAAAACTCCAACTCACCCACAAAGTGTCGATCGCAGATGGCAAACTCTCCACCACCGCCCTCTCCCAAGGTCAACGCAAACGCCTAGCACTCCTCACAGCATACCTCGAAGACCGCCCCATCTATTTATTCGATGAGTGGGCAGCAGACCAAGATCCCTTCTTTAGAGAAATCTTCTACCAACAACTCCTCCCCGAACTCAAACAACGCGGCAAAGCGATCCTCGTCATCAGCCACGACGATCGCTACTTCCATCTGGCCGATCGATTACTCAAACTCGACTACGGTAAAATTGTTGGTGGGGAATAGGCTTTAGGTTTTAGGCTTTAGGCTTTAGGTTTTAGGTTTTAGGCTTTAGGTTTTAGGCTGGACATATTGTGGAACTGCGTTCCACCTATTACCCATTACTCATTACCCATTACTCATTACCCATTACCCATTACCCATTACCTATTACCCATCATCCACCCATCCACCCATCCACCCATCCACTCATCCACCCATCCACCACCTTCTCCCATTCCAAGCCGCGCCAGCTACAAACTCCTTACCGTTAGCCGTCGTGCCAAAATAAGCCCAATAAACCCCTCGCTTGCTATGATTGTTGGGGTCTGTCACCGTTTGACCTGGTTCTAGCCACTGACTCTCGCCCAGATCGTACCATTCCTGAAATTGTTGGCGACTGAAAAAACCGCCTGTAATGGTATGTAAGACTAAAGTTTTACCCGTTTTAACAAACGTGCCAAATCGATCGATCCGCACTCTTTGGGTCGATCGATTGGTAATCTTGGTGGAATAATACGGCTTGCCGCGATCTTCTTGCTGGCAAAAGTGCTCGATCTTCAGCCACTCTCTACCGATTTTTAAATCTGCCTGCTCTACCGTTGCAAAAATCCGATCTTCAACAACCGGACGCGAGCCATCAAACTTTGCCTTAATTTTCGCTGCAAATTTCAAACCATCGGCTGAAGCGCGCTCTAATCTGGGACTATTTGAACTGACACTATCGCTCTTGCGGTATTTTCGTGATGTTCTCCCCACACCGAAATTTATCTTGCCTTCTGCTTGCAATAGCTGATTCATTACTAACTACCTAAAATCCACACCTAAAACTAGTCGTAGATCTAGAATGCCCAAACGCGTCGCCAGAATCGATCCGATCGTGTTTGAGTATGTAACTAGTTAAGTGATGTGAATTTTGATACTATTTCGGGTACGTTATAGCTACGAACGGCTAAAGGTTGCTGTCGATCGCTAACAACCACCCCGAGGGAACATCGTTAGATTACCGTACTAATTGTATCGATCGTCACTATTTTGTTCGATCGAGATACTTAATTTTTACTCGAACGACGATAATTATGCTTCGAGCCGAATCGTTACCCCCTATAATTAAGGTCATCTTAACAACAGATTAAGTCCGCTAACTGTATCGTGAAGAACGGTATGTAACCCGATCGGACGATTAAACTAGGTCTCTAGTAGTTGTGCGATCTTCGAGTTCGACTTGGCACCAGTCGATTCAGCATAGCGGTATCAATCGATACTATGCGCTCGATTAGGCTTCGCCTACGCTACGCGAACGCGCCGACCCACCCCTGCCTAAATCTTTGTCAATTTAAACTATCTAAACGTGAGGAGAACCATCCGAATGTCATCAGCATTTTGGAAATCTGTATTAATTAGCCCTGTAGTATTGAGCATTTCTTTGTTATTATCCACTGGGGTAATGGCCGCACCCAAAACAGCTACTGGTAATGCTAATGACCTAATCTTAAATAAAGCCAGTGGTGCTACACCTGTTTCGATCGCCGCTACCGAGCCAGCCGCAAGTACCGATGATGTAGTTAGTGAAATTGTCAAACCTACTGACTCTTCGTATCAAGCTCTCCAAAGCATCGCTACAAAATATGGTTGCGAGCCAAATTTAAACAACAAACCCGTATCGCAAATTGAATTTGCACGCGGTTTGAATGTTTGTCTGAACAAAGTCGAACCCATGTTGGCTCAACAGCCTGCTAGTGTCACTCGTGAAGACCTCGAAGTCATCAAGAGATTGACTCAAGAGTATCGCGCTCAACTAGCTGAAATTGACAGTCGCTTAGTCAATACAGACAAAAAAGTCGCTCAACTTCAAGCCAACCAGTTCTCGACCACTACCAAGCTTAAAGGTGAAGCCGTCTTTAACGTAGCTAGTGTAATTAGTGGTGGCAATAATAGCAATATTATCTTTGCCGATCGCGTCCGGTTATTATTCCAAAGTAGCTTCACTGGTAAAGATATCCTCTGGACTCGTTTAGCCACTGGTAACCAACCCTCCCTCGGTGGTACATTCAGAAGCCCCAGCACTACAGGCGGTCAAGTCATCGAAACTGGTGGCAACAACAGTGTCGGTCTAGACTGGTTGGCGTATCAGTTCCCCGTCGCCAATACCAATGTCTACGTAGCAGCATTTAACGGTCTGCAAGCTGACTATGCTCCCACCTATGGATCTAACTTTGATGATTTCACTGGTGCTAGCGGCGCGCTCTCGGCCTTTGCAGAATCTAGCCCCATCTACAAAATTGGTGGCGGTAGCGGCGTTGGTACCAATATTCCGATCGCTGAAACTGGTCTGACATCTGTCTCCCTTGGCTACTTTGCATTTAATGCCAATAGCCCTGCAAATAACCCTCCTGTTACTGGCGGGATATTTGGTACCGATAATTCCCTCTTCGGTCAACTCAACTTCAAACTCAGCTCTCAACTAGAAGGCGGTCTGACCTACGTCAATAGCTCCCACAATGGCAGTATCTTTAATGGGACTGGGGTAGTTGTTGGTACTCCGTTAGCTAATAATTTAGCACTGGCTAACAGTGGTTTTAACGGTACTAGCCCTGGCGGTCGCACCACTGCTGATTCCTTCGGTTTGGCATTGGCTTACAAAGCTAGCGACAAACTAGCCTTCAATGGTTTTGCGATGACCACCAATGCACGTAGAGGCGGTGTCACCGACAATATTTGGAGCTATGGTGCGGGTATCTCTTTCCCTGATGTCGATGGCAGAGGTAGCCTCGCTGGTCTATTTGTAGGTGCGACACCTTATGTTGGTGGTGTTGGTAGCACTCCATTCCACTTTGAAGGTTTCTACAAGTACAAACTCAGCGATAATCTCTCGATTACTCCTGGTTTGATCTACCTGACTTCTCCCGACCAAATTACTAACAATAGTGCGTTAATCGGTGTAGTGAGAACTACTTTCTTATTCTAACGATCGCGCCTAAGTAAATAATTAGTCGATTGACTGTTCGATCGACTAACCTAGTCTAGCCAGAAGCGAACGCTCGCTTCTGGCTATTTTTGTGACACAAGCTCTCCAACATCTCGATCTCATCCAGCACCATCAGGATAGAGAGCGTCTCTTTCCGGTCATTTTCCCGACGATGGAAAAAAGACAACTATCAACTATCAACTATCAACTAACTCAACAGATATTTAGGTGGGATCGAACAGGCCAGTTCTGCCGCGCCAATCTTAAAATTATCTGTAAATTTTAAGCCGATAATTCCACCTTTTTTAAGAATTATTTTACCTTCGATTCTCCCAAATAAAAACAACTCTGCCCACTCACTTAAATTAGGTTCGTGTCCGACTAAAGCTACTGTCGAAATGGTACTAATATTGTTAGATCTGGCTTTCCACTCCAGCAGCCAAGACTCTAGCGTTCCCGCTGGTTTTAATCGATCGGATACCTCTAACTTGTAGCTGAGTTGCTTGTCGAGCAAGATGTCCGCAGTTTGCCTAGCACGCACTAACGGACTAGTAATCATCAGGTCGAATCTTAGCTCTAACTCAGCCAATCGATCGGCAACTTGTGCGACTTTTTTACGTCCTATTTTAGTAAGCGATCTAAACTCATCACTAGCCGTCACATCGACTGTGAGGGGATCTAAATCTACAGCAATGCCATGACGAATTAAGTACAAGTACATAGTTTTGTTAATGATTTGATACTGGTTAACGATCGATCGGAAAATAATTAGCGGGTAACTAATTATTGCTCATTGATACACAAACATAATCGATGGGGAATTCTAAAAATAGATGATAAATATCTGGATCGGAGCGAAGGTGCAGTAGTTATGACAAGATCGAATGTAGAAGAATTTGGACGCAAACGGCTGGCTCATTGGGATGTGGTTTTACCCAAGCGCAAAGCTTGGATTCAGACACTAATTTTATTACCGTTTGGCTTACCTGTTGCTAATTTTTTGGGTGCTAGTTGGCAGTTTTCAGCCAATGCGATCGTCGAAGAGCATCAATATCTCATCGGTGTATTGTCGATGGCAGTTAACTTAGTCCTCCCAAGTTTGTTTTTTGCCTTTGTATTCCACTGGGGTTGGTTTGTCTGGCAGCACAAACCAGCCACATGGTATCCCAGAGCGGCAGCACTGTGGGCGGGAGTTTATGCAACCGTGACGATCGCCGTATCATTTGGGCTAGTGGGCTTATTTACTCATAGTTTGGGCGTCTGTGGCAATCCCGCTTGGGGATCGATCGGTCAAACTTTGTTGTGCAATCTCGACGGCTATGGCTTTGAATCTAAATCTTGGTTTGGCGCGTGGTTTATCATCGCCGCTTATTGTTATCAAGTTCGAGGAGCGATCGTCTCTAGATTGCAAAGGCTTGGCAAGCGACAACATCGTTCGTCATCTAATGAGTTTATGGCAAATTCCTTGGTACAGCCGCTAGTACCAGGGCACATCGACACGATCCCCGATCGTGGGGAAGAGTAAATCGGTAAATATTTCCGCCAGTGCTAGAATATGACAGTATCGAGCGATCGCGAGCGCGCCGTAAGGCGATCTCTACTAAATAAATTGCTAAACCGAAATCATCATAATTTGAACCTGGTGCATTGGTATCGCCTCTTAGCTGGTACGGCGATCGTCTGGATGGGATGCTGGGGACAAAGCCTTCCCAGTGTTGCCAGTCCTGCTGGTTTCGATCGTCTGCGTGCGGTGACACCCGCTCGGCAAATAGTTAATTCGTTCGCGCAACAGCCAGCTCCACCGCCGAGCCAGCCAGCACCCGAAAATAATCCGATCGAGATCGATCCTGCAATTCTCAATAGTAGCCCTGTCTTGCAAAAATGGCTCAAAGGCATTCCCGATGTCGCAGACGACATTAAAAACGACCCCAGTTTTCGGACGCGGGTAAAACTCGGCTACTCTCAATACCCCTCCACCGCCCAAACTGGCGGCGTTCATCTGGCTGTAGACGATCTCTTCTTCGGACGCAGCGGACTTTCCGCCAGTGCCAATTATAATTCTGGCGGTAGTCGCACTGCTTACGGTGTGGATGCTCAATACTATCTGTTACCGTTGGGTGGCTATATTAATATCACCCCACTCGTCGGATTTCGCCGTCTCCAAACCGATAAATACAGCCGCGACGGTTTAAATCTGGGACTCAAACTGATGCTCGTACCCTCGCG
Source organism: Chamaesiphon polymorphus CCALA 037 (assembly GCF_003003845.1). Taxonomy (GTDB): domain Bacteria; phylum Cyanobacteriota; class Cyanobacteriia; order Cyanobacteriales; family Chamaesiphonaceae; genus Chamaesiphon; species Chamaesiphon polymorphus. Next base: position 6,992 of record NZ_PVWO01000284.1, read on the forward strand.
CGGCGGCGGTGCGGATATCGCGCTCAGTCAAAGTTGGGTAGGTTTGGGTAGCGATACCGAAACAGGCTTGACGACTTTCTCCGTCGGCTATGCCATCACCAACAATCTCCGGATCTCTACCGATATCCAACAGCAAAATGCGCGGGAAAACTACGATAGCCGCGTTGGGATTGGCTTCGAGTGGATGCCGTAGACTCGATCGCAACTTTGCAGTGAATTTGAGTCTGAGCTGTGGTTGTCGATGAATTTACCAACGATCGATCGCTTACAAGAAGTCCATCGATGCAGCATATGCCAAAATCTCATATTGTTTATTGGAACCCATTAAGTCCAGATAACGCTGAAAAGTGGACGCCAATTCCTGGATTTGAAGGTGCGATCGAAGAATTGACCCTCAGTTTAGATCCAGAATCGGGCGAATACACGCGGTTAACTCGATTTCATCCCGGTGCCGATACCACCTCATTAGGTTCAAAAAGTCATAACTACCCTGAAGAAGTATTGATTATCGGCGGTCGTCTGTACGAT
>NZ_PVWO01000285.1 GCF_003003845.1 Chamaesiphon polymorphus CCALA 037
CCATCCACCCATCCACCCATCCACCCCTACCGCTCTGTAACAAAACTTATCTTTTTTCTAATATTCCCCCGCACATCCTCTACGATCTTGTGCAGTCCAATATAAATTTAATTTCTACACACTTCTTCACAAACAAGCTACGGGCAGGCGAAACGTTTTAATCTAAAAGCTGTGCTGGTTTTGCTAGCACCAATTTTCATCCACAGGGAGACGAGACTAATCATCTCGATCGACCCGATCTATTCAAATTTCGATCGAGTTAGTGAAGCGGTAAGTAAACTCGCAACTACCCTAGTGGTAGCAGCGGCGAGCGGGCAGAGGATTTTCAGCCACATCCCTGGATTGACAACCGATCCCCACACTCTACATCCTCACGCAGGCAGGTATTTTGAAAGACTGTGCCTGGACTCGATTAGGTTTAACAAAATATTCGGTTGGGAGATTTAAGATCTAATGAGTGTTAAGGCAAGTGGTGGCGGCTCGCTATCCCGTCCAAATTTATATCAAACACTTCCGGTTGCGACTATTTCGCAAGCAGAACAGCAAGATCGGTTCCCCGCGATGGGCGAACTGAGCGAGCTGAGGAGCTACTTTGAGTCTGGAGCCAAACGGATCGAAATCGCCAAAATTCTTAGCGATAACTCTGATTTGATTGTCTCCCGTGCGGCTAACCGGATTTTCGTCGGTGGTTCGCCAATGGCCTTTTTGGAAAAGCCTAAAGCAGAGCCGGAAGTTGCTAGAACCTTTGCTAGTGGTACGCAACAAAGTGAGTCTACCTTGGGAACTGTCACTTTTGTCGAAGCCAAAGGTGGTTTTCTATCTAACTTGACTTCGTTGTTCACGGCAACTGGTGCGGGTGCGATTCCTCAAGGTTTCCAGCCGATTAATATCTCCCTCTACGGCCCTGCGAACATGCAGAAGTCGCTACGGGATATGAGTTGGTTCCTGCGCTACATCACCTATGCGATCGTCGCTGGCGATCCAAACATCGTAGTTATCAACACTCGCGGCTTGCGGGAGATCATTCAAAATGCTTGCTCGGTACCTGCAACCATCGTCGCACTGTTAGAAATGCGCGCTGGCTCGCTCGGCTACTTTAGCAAAGATAAAGAAGCGCAAGAAATTATCGAGCGGTACTTTGAACTGACGATCGGTGAATTCAAAGCATCCGCACCAGCTAATAAACTCCGTCAGCGTCCTTCTGGCGACCAACAGGGCTTAGAACTGCCCCAGCTTTACTCCGCAGCCGCTGAGCGTCGCGTCAAATATGCGATGAAGCCAGGATTATCCGCAGGCGAGAAAAACGATGTTATCAAAGCGGCTTATCGCCAAGTCTTTGAAAGAGATATCACTCGTGCCTATAGCTTATCGGTTTCCGACTTGGAATCGAAAGTTAAAAACGGCGAAATCTCGATGAAAGAATTCATCCGTCGCTTGGCTAAATCGCCACTGTATCGGAAAAATTTCTTCTTACCCTACATTAACAGTCGGGCACTAGAACTTGCCTTCCGGCACATTTTAGGTCGCGGGCCTTCTTCTCGCGAAGAAGTCCAGAAGTATTTCAGTATCGTCTCTGCTAAAGGCTTAAATGGGCTGATTGATGCCCTGGTAGACTCCTCTGAGTACTCTGACTACTTTGGTGAAGAAACAGTACCTTACATTCGCGGTTTGGGTCAAGAGGCTCAAGAGTGTCGCAATTGGGGGCCGCAGCAAGACTTATTCAACTACAGCGCGCCGTTCCGCAAGATTCCGCAGTTCCTGACGACATTTGCGGCTTACGAACAACCATTAGCCGACCAGCACGTCTACGGTTCGGGTAACGATCCGCTAGAAATTCAGTTTGGAGCGATCTTCCCGAAAGAAACTCGCAATCCTAGCAACTCGCCAGCACCATTCGGCAAAGATACTCGCCGGATCCTGATCGCTCAAGGGCCTGGAATTAATAACCAACTCAGCAATCCCGGCGCGCGCGGCGTCGCTCCAGGTTCTTTGGGAGCTAAAACCTTCAAACTCGACCAATTACCTGCTTTCCAAGCAACTGGTAAAAAAGCCAAAACTGGCCAAGGTCGTAGTACTTCCTTCGCTGAAAGTTCGACACAAGCAGTAATTAAAGCAATTTATCTGCAAGTGATGGGACGGGACGTGTATGAAGGTCAACGCCTGAAAGTTGAAGAGATTAAGCTCGAAAACGGCGATATCTCAGTTCGTGAATTCGTCCGCGCACTCGCCAAATCCGATATTTTCCGCAATACATACTGGACGAAATTCTACGTGTGTAAAGCGATCGAATATATCCACCGTCGCCTGCTCGGTCGTCCGACTTACGGTCGTCAGGAGATGAATAAATACTTCGATCTCGCATCCAAGCAGGGTTTCTACGCGATCGTCGATGCGATGATCGACTCCCAAGAGTACAGCGAGAGCTTCAACGAAGACATGGTGCCCTACAACCGCTACCTCACGCCTGCGGGTGTCAGTCTGCGGAACCTACGGGTAGGTAGTATCGGTGACACTGGCGTTGGTATTGTGACCAAAAACCAAGCAGAAACCACACCTCGCTTTGTCGAACTTGGCGCGACACAAGACAATCGTTCTCTCCCCGACATCGAATTCCGCGTCAATCAAGGTGTCACCAAAAAACGCGAACAGACTAAAATCTTTAAGCTCACCCAAGCTGGAGATAAAGTTCAACTCCAAACAGTCATTCGTGCGGCTTACCGTCAAGTCTTCGAGCGGGATATCGAACCCTATATCGTCGCTAATGAGTTTAGCGCGCTCGAAAGTAAACTCGGTAACTCCGAAATCAACCTCAAAGAGTTTATCGAAGGACTCGGTTGCTCTGGGTTGTATCTTAAAGAGTTCTACACTCCTTATCCCAACACCAAAGTCATCGAACTAGGTACCAAACACTTCCTCGGACGTGCGCCCCTAGATCAAGCAGAAATCCGGAAATACAACCAAATTCTGGCAACTGCGGGAATTAAAGCCTTCATCGGCGCAATGGTTAACGGTGCTGAATACGTTCAGGTGTTTGGTGAAGATGTAGTGCCATACAACCGCTTCCTCACGCTCCCTGCGGCTAACTATCCAAATACTCAAACCCTGTACAACAAGCTCACCAAACAGGATAAGCAAGTTGTCGTACCGAGTTTTGACACCATCAAACCTCGGATGGATATGGCTAAGTTACCCTTGACTGGTAAAGCGATCGCGGATAATGCCGCTGCTGCCCGCCAGAAGGAGTCTGAGCTAGTGTCATTGGGTCGTTCCTCTACTTTAGCTATGAGTGAGCCGACTGTGGCGACAACGGCTAAAATTGCCCGCGAATCAGCCCGAATTTTTCGGATGAACGCAAGCATCAGTCCAGTAGAAGCGACACAAGCGATCGAAGCCTTGTACGTCCATGTGATGGATCTGGGTAATGGTGAAGTGCCCGAACAATTCCGTCGTCCGGATCTAGAAAGTCAAGTCCGCAATGGTGCAATCTCCATGCGTGAATTTGTCTCTACTCTAGCTACCTCGGCAGCTTATATCGATCGATTCTACACGCCATATCCCAACACCAAAGCGATCGAATTTTTATTCCGTCACCTGTTGGGTCGCGCGCCGATGAACCAAGCCGAGATCTCCGATTACAATCGGGTCATTGCCGAGCGTGGTTTTAGTGCCGCAGTCAAGCTGATGGTCGATAGCGTGGAATATGCCCGCTACTTCGGCGAAGATGTCGTTCCTTATCACCGTTCTCCTTCGCTACCTGCTGGTAACTAAGTAGATTTGGTGAAGTAATTTGGCAGATTATGCTTAAGAGCGATCGATAAATTCGATCGCTCTACGTCAACGCCAATCAGCAAAGATAGGTGAGATTGATTTCTCATCTATCTTTTTTTTAGGTCGCAAAATTAATTTTGATACTCACCTCTTGCACAAAGTAGTAATTTAGAGCATTAGTATAAATAGCAATTTGATATTTTCATCGATCGGAATACTAACGTCTATTTCACGTTAAATTAATCATTAATTAGGTTTTTATGTAGGGAGCAATCTAACAATGAAAGTGGCTTTTTTTAATACCAAATCTTACGATCGGGAATTTTTCACAGTTGCTAATGTCCGACATAACCATGCAATAACATTTTTAGAACCCCGACTCGATCGGCAAACTGCACTACTGGCAGATGCCCCTGCCATTTGTATTTTCGTTAATGATGAAGTTGACAAATATACATTACAAGTTCTCGCTAACAATAATGTCAAGCTCATTGCTCTGCGTTGTGCGGGATACAATAATGTCGATGTCCAGACAGCCAAAATGTTGGGCATCAAACTAGTGCGAGTTCCGGCCTATTCTCCCTATGCCGTCGCCGAACATGCCGTCGGGCTTATACTAGCACTCAATCGCCACTTACATCGGGCGTACAACCGCGTCCGTGAGGGAAATTTTTCCTTAGAAGGACTGCTCGGATTCGATTTACACGGACGGACGATTGGCGTTATTGGCACTGGTAGAGTTGGGGGAGTTTTCGCTAAAATCATGACGGGTTTTGGCTGCCAAGTTCTCGCCTACGATACTTATACCAATCCTGCATGTGAAGCAATTGGGGTGCGATATGTGGAGCTGCCTCAACTGTTTTCTCAGTCAGATATTATTAGTCTTCATTGTCCGCTCACCCCACAAACCTATCACTTAGTGAATGAGGTAGCGATCTCTCAAATGAAGCCCAACACAATGTTAATTAACACTAGTCGGGGTGCATTAATCGACACAAAAGCAATTATTTCCGCGCTCAAATCAGGAAAAATTGGGTCGCTAGGGCTAGATGTATACGAACGAGAGTCGGAAATATTTTTTGAAAATCTTTCCGACAAAATTATGCAAGATGATACTTTTGCCAGACTGATGACTTTTCCTAATGTCATCATTACCGGACATCAAGCATTTTTTACCGATGAGGCGTTGCGATCGATCTCTGAGGTGACATTATCGAATATCACACAGATAGAACGAGGACAGCTTTGCGACAATGAAATCTAGTTACCGAAGTTGTTAGCTATGAGAATTATTAATTAATAAGATCGATAGCAAGACAATTGCAAAACCAATGAGTATTGAATATATTGAGAGGTGCAATTTTAAAATGTTTACCACCTTTAAACGACCATAATCTTCCATATCCATTAACTTAAATGTCCACTTTAGATCGATCCCAAACCCCAATTGTCGATGCGCTGCTGGAGTGGGTAGCCACTTCCCACGCACCGTTTTATACCCCCGGACACAAGCGCGGTAGCGGGATGAATTCGCTGCTAAAAAATCGCTGGGGTGCCGATGTGTTTGGTTGGGATTTGCCAGAGCTGCCAGGATTAGATAATCTCCAAGCACCATCGGGAATCTTAGCATCGGCGCAAGCTCTCGCCGCCGAAGTATTTGGCGCGCAGCAGACATGGTTTCTCGTTAATGGTTCGACAGCCGGAGTTATTGCCGCAATTTTGGCTACTTGCGGGGAAGGTGAGAAAATTATTTTGCCCCGCAATATTCATGCTTCAGCTATTTCCGGTATCATTCATGCGGGTGCGGTACCGATTTTTATCGATCCAGAATATGACAGAGCTGTAGATATCGCGCACGGTATTACACCAGAGGCGGTCAAATTCGCACTAGAACGGCATCCGGATACCAAAGCTGTAATGCTTGTCTATCCCACTTATTACGGCACCTGTAGCGATTTAGCGACCATTGCGGAGATCGTTCATAGTTATCAGATTCCGCTACTGGTGGATGAAGCTCATGGAGCGCATTTTGGCTTTCATCCCGATCTTCCGCCTGCGGCATTAGCTGCGGGTGCAGATCTATCGGTACAATCAACGCACAAATTATTGGGTGCGCTGACTCAATCGGCAATGTTGCATGTGAATAATACTAGTAGGATCGATGTCGATCGAATCAGTCGAGCTTTACGATCGATCCAAACAACTAGTCCCAGTTATTTACTACTCGCTTCCCTCGATGCTGCGCGCCAACAAATGGCATTATTCGGCACAGAATTGATGTCTGAAACGATCGAACTTGCCAAAATTGCCCGATCGAAAATCGCGCAGATCGATCGACTTTCGGTGTTTGAATTAAATTCACCCACTCCTGGCTGTAACTATCTCGATCCAACTCGTTTGACCGTTACAGTAACAGGTCTAAATCTCACCGGATTTGCCGCCGATGAAATTTTGACCGATAAATTAGGCGTCGTCGCTGAATTACCATCTACGCGACATTTGACATTTATCATCAGCCTGGGAAATACGCGATCGGATATCGATCGATTAGTCGCCGCTTTTACCGAATTAGCTACAAATCATGCTAAAGATAAATCTTTGGAATTACCATCGATCGAGCCACCAACTAAAACTTTAACAGAGATGGCAATTACACCACGTCAAGCAGATCGATCGCGTCATATTAGTATATCGATCGATGAAGCGGTAGGTAAAGTAAGTGCCGAATCGATCTGTCCTTATCCACCAGGAATTCCAGTCTTAATAGCTGGTGAAATTATTACCATTGAAGCTCTAGATTATTTGCGATCGATCGTCGAGCTTGGCGGCGAACTTGTCGGCTGTAGCGATCCAGATTTAGAGACAATTAAAATAGTAAGCATCTAGTACTAGGCGGCGCAAGTTAGGTTACTATTTCACACTCCCAACTCCCAACTCCCAACTCCCAACTCCCAACTCCCCGCCAAAATAGTAACTAGATTTACGCCGTAGACTACTAGGCTATTAGATAAGAGAGCGCATCCGCTGGTGTAAGATGTGAGTAAATACACTGCAAACCCTTGTCGATATCTCAAGATATCCACACCCCAAGAATTTATGTCCGAACTGTGGAAATATGTCTCCCCAGGGATCCCCGATGAATTATTCGAGCGATTGCCAGGGATTCCCATGAGTCAGCGCGAGATTCGATTGCTGATGCTATCTGCACTGAGATTGGAGGCAAATTCAGTTGTCTGGGACATTGGAGCTGGTACGGGAACAATTCCGGTAGAAATTGGGTTACTATGCCCTCATGGACGAATTATCGCGATCGAGCGCGATGAAGAAGTGGCAAATTTGATTCAACTCAACTGCGATCGATTTGAAGTGCGTAACGTCCAAATTGTCATTGGGAGTGCGCCAGAATGTCTGAGCCAAATTTCGACACAGCCACAACGAGGTTGTATTGAAGGTAGCAGAGGCATTAAACCGATTTTGCAACAAGTTTGGGAATATTTAGCATTGACAGGACGAATTGTCGTCACGGCAGCTAGTTTAGAAGCTCTGTATGAGGTGTCCGAAAGTTTTACGCAGCTACACGCTCGGAATGTAGAAGTCGTCCAAGCTGCTGTCAATCGGCTCGAAACTAGAGGTAATAGTCGTCGTCTGGCTGCTGTAGATCCCCTATTTATCCTCAGTGCAGAGA
>NZ_PVWO01000286.1 GCF_003003845.1 Chamaesiphon polymorphus CCALA 037
CTTAGCGATGATCCGTATCATGGTTAGGCGTTTGGCATAAAATTTAACTCTCTCCTGACTTTTCAAACATCCTCTTACGTTTATATCGCCGTTGCTCGATAATGCGATCGATCCCCGGACTGGCTAGATAGGGTTTGAGTATTTGCAGTGCTCGGTTGGGAATAGGTGAATTGCTAATATATTCGGCGGTCTTATTGGCGCGGGTAACTGTGACTTTCCACGGAATATAATTATTCGCCTGGGAGCGCGAACTAAAGGTTACTTGTTGCTGCGACGATATTCTAACTTTAATCTCGATCGATGGATAGTCATCATCCCGTTCGATTTTCGGTTGATAAGCTCCGACTTTTAGCGGCGTTTGCGATAGTGTTGCTAAAAATTTAGTACCTACATCTGCGGGGATTGCTACTCTAGTTGTTTTCTGCTGATGAATGCCTGCGGCACCATAACCACCCACGGCAATATGTGCGTTACCCACGAATTTTTGTCGTTCTAGGCGTAACTTATAATGACGTAAAATTGGGGTGATATCTGAATATCCGTTCCAATCATTATAAATTTCCACTGTCTGCGCTTGCATCACTACGGCCAGATTGGGGAGCGGTTCCTTAGTCTGACTTTGTGCCGATAGATCGATCGAAGAATGAGTGCAACCGCACAATATTAACAGCAACAAATGTGACAGTTTTTTGCACATAGGCCAAATTTATTCAGCCACCTGAAGTTGTACCAAATCGCTGAAGGGTAGATGGGTAGATGAGTGGATGGGTGGATGGGTGGATGAGTGGATGGGTGGATGAGCGAACACCTACGTTCAAACTTTCTAGCCACTATTCACTATTCACTATCCACTATCCACTATTCCCTATTCCCTATTCCCTAATCCTCTGCAAAGATGTACCGACGCAGTTCGCGGGGATCGGGTTCCGGACTGTTTTCGGCAAACTCTACCGAATCATCGACTAAATCTTGAATTTCGCGATCGAGTGCGGCAAGTTCGTCGGCTGTAGCCAAACCTTCAGCAATTAAATAATTAGCCAATTTCTTAATCGGATCGCGAGCGAACCAGAAATCTTTTTCTTCCTTGGGTCGAAGTTCGTCGGGATCTGCCAAGGAGTGGCCGCGAAAACGATACGTGAGGGCTTCGATCAGGGTCGGCCCTTCCCCAGCGCGCGCGCGGGCGACAGCCTCTTTAGCGACGCTATAAACGGCCAATACGTCCATGCCATCGACCTGCACCCCGTGCATCCCAAAAGCAGCACCTTTAGTATAAATTTCTGGTACGGATGTGGCACGTTCGTGGGACATGCCGATCGCCCACTTATTATTCTCTACCACATAAATCATCGGCAACTTCCACAAGGCTGCCATATTCAAACATTCAAAGAATTGACCGTTATTGGCCGCACCATCACCAAAGAAACAAGCCGAAACCAGATCGGAACTAGCATCGCCCAAAGCCTCGCGGCGATATTTACTGGCAAAAGCCGCGCCCGTCGCCACGGGAATCCCTTCAGCCACAAAAGCGTAACCACCCAATAACCGATGCTCTGCCGAAAACATGTGCATCGAGCCGCCGCGCCCTTTGCTACAGCCAGTCTCTTTGCCAAATAATTCAGCCATCACCTCGCGCGGTGGCACGCCAGCACTGAGGGCGTGAACGTGATCGCGATAGGTGCTAGAAACATAGTCCTGTCCCGGACGCATCGCTTTAATTACGCCGGAAGATACCGCTTCTTGCCCATTATACAGATGGACAAAACCAAACATTTTGCCTCGATAGTACATTTCCGCACATTTATCCTCAAAAAAACGACCGAGGATCGTATCGCGGTATAACATCAAGCCTTCTGCTTTGGTGATTTCTCCCGACTTTGGCTCAAATGCGGGTAAAGTTCTCTCTTGAACCATTAGTTTGTTTTATCCACTTGTATGCGATCGATATTGTCCCCTATTTGGGGCATAGTGGCTAGTACTGCCATGGCAAATTATAAATTAGATCGGGTCGCTTATTGACTCATAAGCTCAAGAGCCAGTCGCAAAACTTGGCTGGAGATTTAGATATTGTTAACTATTTACCCTTGACCCTTTCCCCAATTCCTAACTCTGAGATCTAACTAGCAACTTATGTTAAATAATTATGTAGCGGTCGATTTTAGCAGTATCGATCGAAAGTTGAGATGTTATGTTATGTTTATTCGTAGGTTTTCAACAAGCTCAGATTTCGTTAATTTTTCGAGTAATCTAGTCTCCAGTGCGGGCGTGCATCGACGGCACCAACCCCACCAGCAATAGCACGATCGGTTGCTAGAGTAGTCTATTCTCAGAGCTAAAGTCGATAACTGTTAACTGTGTCGTTCATGGTGTGTATAGGTGAACTGTGCGAATCCCGCTTGATTATTATCAGATTTTGGGCATACCCGAGAGCGATCTATCGGAGCTAGAGCAGGCATATCAAGATCGCTTGCTCCAATTGCCCCAGCAAGAATATTCTGATGCTGCGATCGAATCTCGCAAACGGCTGATTACTGTGGCCTATCAGGTATTAAGCGATCCACAGCAACGGGAACAATATCAACAAACTCAGATCGAGCGGCTCCGGATCGAGGCACAGACTCCCGCTAGCGAAGCTAGTGACTTTGCCGATCGCTCATTGCAACGCCGTCCAGAGCTAGACATCGCCGCCGAACACTTTTTGGGTGGATTGCTAATTTTGTTCGAGCTGGGCGAGTACGAGGAAATTAATAGTATTTGTATGCCCTATTTGGGTAACAACGGGCGCAGTAGCAATAGCGGCAGCCTGCATCCGCTGCCGCAGATTACGATCACTCCCAGCGGCAATCTCAAACCAGCAGATCGGCACGAACCAGTACCACTTGCCAAGGTCAAACAGACAGCCAACGGCACTCACATCATTCCCCTCAAGCCAGATATTGTCCTGGCCATGGTTTCGTCATTTTGGCAATTGGGCGAGCGTGAATGGCGAGATGGCTGCCACGAGGAAGCCGTAATTCACTTTGAAACTGCCAAGAAAATTCTGGTTCAAGAAGATTTATTTCCGCAAATTCAAGGTGAAATTGACAGGCGGCTCGATCGGTTGCGTCCGTATCGCATTGCATCGCTAGTCTCGTTACCACTCGATCGCCACGAACAGCGGCGACAAGGGATTCAATTTCTCGAAGAATTGCTCGATAGTGCTTGTACCAACGAAGTCAAGTGCCAAGAACGCTTCGCACTCAATAGCGAGAGCGCGATCCCCTTCATCCACGAAACTCTGCCCCACCTAACTGCTGCCGAACAACGCAATTTGTTCAGTCAGTTGGCGCGAGATTCTTATCAAGGTGCGGCGGTGTTAAATGTCATGCAACTAGCTTGTACATACTTACACGTCCACGCGCTGATCGCCCAAGGCTTTGCCTATCGCAATCCTCAATCGATCTACACCGCCCAACAAATCTTGCAGTATCGACTCAGCCAACGCATTGATGTGGCGATCGAGCAAGCAATTTGCGCGCTCCTATTGGGTCAAACCGAAGAAGCCAACCAAATCTTGGTTTCGGCACCAGAATCAGCCCCACTACTGACGATCCGCCAACAATCACAAGGCTTGTCCAATTTCATCAGAGGCTTGTGCTGGTATATCGAATCGTGGTTGAAAGATGAAGCTTTTCCCTGCTTCCGCGATTTACTCACCAGCGATCCTTCGCTCGAAGCTTATTTTAACGATCGAGACGTCCAAGATTTCGTCGATCGAGTACCTGCAACCGATCGTCGCGTTACGAGTTGGACGGAAGATGCACCCAAGCTAATCGACGTACCGCCTTCAGGCGATCTGTCGGGATCGATGGACTTCGATCGCTACACAGCCAGCGATCTCATCGAGCCAGTCACAGCCACTTACTCCACCAGATCTAACCTGCGCCGCCCCAATTCGCTCAATACCGTATTGCAAACTCCTCCCGATCGGATCGGTATTGGCAATATTACCCCTGCCGTGCGCGTCGAACAGCCACTTCCGCCAGCACCAGAGCCATTGCCAGTAGATCCCAATAACGAGCCAGACAGCAATGTAATTCAGTTAGAGCGCGAACGCCAACGCCGTCGATCGATGCCTACCGCACGGACGATCGACGGGCAATTCGAGCAGCTTTATCCGAACGATGCGATCCCGACAATTACCATCCAGACAGCCAGCCAACTGGTACCTGCAAGTAAATCTGGACAATTAGCCAAAAGTAGCGATCGGTCTGGTACGCTCGTCCGCCCCCGTCGCATCCGCCGCAAACCAAACATTCCGCGCATTCTCTTAGTCGGCACGGGTGGAATCGGTTGCGTGTGGGGAACGGTTTGGCTGGCGGGGACGGCATTTCAAGCTGTGAGTAATCGCATCTCTACCCCATCAGTCGCCACATCTACGGGCAATCCGCGTACCGCTCCATCTCCACAGTTAGCCGTGCCACCAGTGCCTGTAACCGAGTCTCCACAACTACCTCCCAGCGATGGCGTGTTGACTAGCGAGATTGCCAAACAGACGATCGAGAAATGGTTGAGTGCCAAAACCAAATCTATGGGTCGAGAATATCAAGTTGCCCAATTAGAAGCTGTGTTGGCCGAACCAGCATTATCTAATGCGCTAGATCGTGCCAAAACGGCGAAGGCAGATGGCGTACATTGGCAGTACGCGCATCAGAATATTGGCATCTCATCAATTTCTCAACCCAATCCCCGCGCGAATGTCGCGACCATCCAGGCCAGAGTAGACGAAGATGCCCGCTACTATCAAGGGACGCAATTGAATCCCAATAATTCTTATTCCAAACAACTCTTGGTTCAATACAACTTCGTCCGCCAGAAAGATAACTGGTACATTAAAGACATGGGTGTCGTCAAACAACTAAACAGCCAACAGTAACAATTTAATGCTCGATCGTCTCGTTGATGCCTACGCTCCGCTAATTGGGTGGACGGGGCTAGGTATTGTATCGGTAAAGTTTTTACCTACTTCCTTTCCATATTGGCTCGGACGCGGACTATATTGGATCGGAGTGCCGATCGAAATTTTCGCGCTAGCTCGTCAGACTACCTTTGACGAACGCGCCCAATTAGCTCCAGAGATTACCATTGGCTCGCTGCTCTTGGGCTTGGGATTGGGATGGCTCAGTCTCCAGATTTGGCAGAAATTACAACCAGAACCAGCCGCACCGCCCGCACTCAAAGGCAGTTTGCTACTATCTTCGATGCTGGGTAATACTGGTTTTGTCGGATTGGCGATCGTCCCCTTTTTTGTCTCCGAAGCAGACTTAAGTTGGGCGGTGCTATATAGCGTCACCCAAAATGTTTTTGGGACTTATGGCTTAGGAGTACTCGTCTCTAGTTATTACGGTCGTCAAGGTACCGCCACAAATCGCTGGTGGACGCAGTTTCGAGATCTGCTTCGAGTGCCCTCTCTGTGGGGCTTCGCGCTGGGTTCGCTCACTCGAAGCTGGCAACTCCCAGAAGTTGTCGAAATCAGCCTGCATGGCTCGATTTGGGTGGTAATTCCGGGGGCTTTTATTTTAATGGGGATTCGCTTGAGCCAGATCCAGGGCTGGCAAAGTCTAAAACTGGCACTATTACCCGCGATCGTCAAAACGATCGTCATGCCGACCATCGTTGGGATCGCAATTACGATGATGGGGATGAGGGGCGATCCCCGCTTGGGTTTGGTGCTAATGTCAGGGATGCCATGCGCTTTTGCGGGATTAATTCTGGCTGAGGAGTATAATCTCAATGGCAATCTAGTCGCTAGTAGCATTATTGTCAGTACGTTAATTTTCCTGGCAATGATTCCTATTTGGATCTCTGTTTATTAGTGTTAATTACGGATAATGGTATGCTCGATCGATTGGCAGAATCTTACTCAAACAGGAATATAGCAGTTAAGATCCGAGCTACGGTAAGATATATTCGCTCGGCGAACTAATCCCAGATCTAGCTGAGTGAATTAAGTTATTTTTGAGCTAAGATTGGGCAGATAACGCTCGCCAAGATTCGGAGCAAGCTTGTAAAAGATGATATGTTTCTATTCTCAAGAGTCATAAACTTTTACAGGGGCGTTATTTTAACTCGGTAGATCGGTATATTTGTCGATTCGGAACATCTACCGATCTTGATACAGTGGTTATTGGCTAATCCGTTCAATCCGATCGTCCGATCCTCAGAACTCACTACTTCCTATCTTTATGACTTCAACCAAAACAACTACTCTCCTCCCCGCACCACCATTACCTACAAATACTGTTGCTGCAACAGAATTGCGTCCGTGGGGTTCATTCACAATTCTTGAAGAAGGCAGAGGACACAAAATTAAGCGGATCGAAGTCAAGCCAGGACATCGCCTCAGCCTGCAAATGCACTACCATCGCAGCGAACACTGGATCGTCGTTTGCGGCACTGCAATGGTCACTTGCGATGATAAAAAAGAAATTCTCCACAGCAATCAGTCTACTTATGTACCTGCTTGCACCAAGCATCGCCTCGAAAATCCTGGTGTAATTCCGTTGGTAATCATCGAAGTCCAAAATGGCGAGTATTTAGGTGAAGATGATATCGTCCGGTTTGAAGATGACTATGCCCGAAACAGCGGCTAAGTGTTATATTATCGATCCATCGTTCCCTACGATCCCTCATTCGTGAGGGACTAGGGTTGTTTTTGTAGATGCGATCGATATAAGCAATGATTGAGATTAGCAAAGCAGCAATCGCCGAAATTCACAGAATGCAGACAGTGCAGGCTCGACCCGACAGTAACTTTCGAGTCAGTTTTGGCAATGGGGGCTGCGAAAAATTTTACTACACGCTCGATCTAGCCGACTCGATCGCCGAAACCGACAGGGTTTATGAGGTAGACGGAATCTCGGTATTAATCGATCGTCAACATTTAGCATTTTTAGAGCATCTCAAGTTAGATTACTCTGAAGATCTCATGGGCGGGGGCTTCCGGTTTGAAAACCCCCTAGCGACTACCGTTTGCGGCTGCGGCAACTCTTTTTCGATCGCTCATATCGAGTCGGAACGCTGGCAATTACCGACTTAGGCTTTAGGCTTTAGGTTTTAGGCTTTGGTGGATCGTGAATTGGGAGTATGGATGCAAGTGTCTCCCAGTCTCCCAGTTCCCCACTCTCGTTATCACCAGGCAACATAAGGTAACTTTGCTGCTGTAACTTTCGTCTGAGCTAGATTTGCGACTAATTGTCCGCAAGCGTCCCAGGTGCCGTTGGTTAATTGCTGGCGAGAGCCTTCACCAATCGAGACTGGAGCAGTAAAGTCGCCACATTGTACCTGTAAGGCGTTGAGATCGACGGTAACTGGAGTTGTCGGATTAGACCGCAAAATCTCTTGCAGACGGGTGATAGTGGCGGGATTTGCGGTCAGACAGGGG
>NZ_PVWO01000287.1 GCF_003003845.1 Chamaesiphon polymorphus CCALA 037
ATTTATATCCGCATTATCGATCGCATCCGCCAACAGGGCGAAGTTTCCGCATGGGAAGTCAGCTATGAAGAGGTGCGAGAACCGCATCCAGTTAATTATCTCTGTCTTCAGTCTGGGGATAAACAGCTCAAATACGATATTTGGGATCTTTGTTATCAGGTTTGTTTTCTCAATTATGATGGCAGTCATAGCGAGATTGAAAGTCAAATTGTGGAGATCGATACCAGTCTGATCGATATGGAAGCTGAGAGTCCAGATTGGACTCGATTAGATAATAAGGCGAAGGATGTTGTGGCTAGGATATTTAATAATTTGCCACATTAAATTTTGCGGTGAAATCTGCGGTTGAAACCGCTGTCTCGATCGCTCGTAAACCGTCGGGGAACAAAGGCGGGCGCGCATCGCTGCTCGTGATGCAAAGTCCGCCTATGCGGACTAGTCGATCGATATTTTGTGGTGCGTTCACCCTGCCAACTGCGTCAAGTATAATTGCAATTTAAAACATATGGAAAATAATAATTTGAATATTCTACAAACAACACTACAACTAGCTCTATCGGGTACCGCTATTTATGATAGTTCTGATTGGGGCAAAATTCTGGTGAGCGATCGAGATCGACTCCGATTTTTACACAATCAAAGTACGGCAGACTTTGAAAAGCGGCAAGCAGGGGAAGGCTGCGATACGGTATTTGTGACTTCGACGGCACGGACGATCGATCTAGCAACCGGACTAATTTTAGATGATGAAGTATTGCTAATTGTATCGCCCAATCGTCGTAAATATTTATTTGATTGGCTCGATAAATATATCTTTTTTGCCGATCGAGTCAAATTAAAAGATGTCACCGATAATCTGGCAAGCTTTACGCTAATGGGTGCAGAGAGTGCCGCGATCTTAGAGCGATTGGGTTGCCCAAAATTGACAGAACGACCCCAGCATAGTCATGAATTAGATCGGATTGAAGGTATTGAAGTTCGGATCGCGATCGGGACTGAATTGGGCTTACCTGGCTATCAATTGATCTGCGATCGAGCAAATGCCCCAGCTTTACAGCAAGCTCTAACTAATTTAGGTGCTGTCACAGTGGACGAGGATGCCTGGGAATGCCTGCGAATCGCCCAAGGTAGACCGAAACCCGATGCGGAGCTAACGGAGGATTACAACCCCTTAGAGGTGGGTTTGTGGGATACGATTTCGTTTAGTAAGGGTTGCTATATCGGCCAAGAAACGATCGCACGTCTGAATACTTATAAGGGTGTCAAACAATATCTGTGGGGGCTTAAGTTAGCTGGATCTGTGGCTGTGGGTACGGCTATAACTGTCGGTGATGAAAAGATGGGTGTTTTGACTAGTTGTAGCGAGGTTGAGGGGGAAGTCAGAGGATTGGGTTACATTCGATCGAAGGCTGGTGGAGTAGGTTTAAAGGTGATGGTAGGTGATTTCGAAGGAGAAGTTATCGATCTTCCCTTCGTGCGACATGAATATCCTTCCTAAAATAGCAATGTTGTACTTATGGATATTAATCATGCATTTGTAGTGTAATTAGTTAACATCCAATACTAAACAACCGAATCTATGATATTTGAGACAGAACTTTTATTTTAAAGAATTGTGAAAAATTCATAGGCTTCTGAGTTTAAAAAATCTCGCATCTTACTGTCATTGGTTTTAACAGCATTATCTAGCTCTCTTAAGGCTAGCAATGTAGAAGTATAATATTTTGTTATCGTATTTTTTGAGAAATTATACTTTTCGCTTTGCTTTGTAGAGTCAGCATTCTTTGATTCTTGTTTTACCAAAACAAAATTAGTGAGCATTTCTTCTATATGTGGCGTACCAAACAAGCCCAGATTTTCTCCTTTGAAGTGAACTAAATAATTTCTTACTTTAATTATGCGATCTGCATTTTGCCAGTGACTACTTCCCCAGTCAATCTTTTGATTATTTGCATTTGCAATATTTTCAATCTTGGACTTTATCTTCAGCTCGTCCCATCCAATGATTTTAGCATCTTCTTGTAATAATTCATTTACGATAGCTTCTATAGCTGAAGCACATGAAATAGTGCATAGCACTCCAGATTCTAAAGTCCATGTATCTGATTCCAAAGATTTTTTCACAAAAGACAAAAAGATTTGTGAAGCATTAAATATTACATGATGAGTCATAGTATCATAGAGAGTATTGTACACATTACTGTAAAAATATAGCCAATAAAAATTAGTGAATAAATTAATATCGATCTTAAATCAATATATTCATCAATAAGATAGTTTAATAATATGATTGATTTCTATTGTCGTCCAACCTAACATATAAACTAACCTTTGATACACACTACTTGCTTGAGGGTTGCAACTACTTCGACTAGATCGGATTGATTTTCCATGACTTTATCGATCGATTTATATGCTGCTGGAATCTCGTCGAGGAGTTCGGTATCTTTGCGACATTCGACACCCTTGGTTTGGGCGATTAAGTCATCTAGAGTATAGGTGTTTTTGGCCATCGCTCTAGACATGATTCGTCCCGCACCGTGGGAGCAGCTACAGAAACTGTGGGCGTTACCTTTGCCTTTAACGATATAAGATTTGGTACCCATGGAGCCAGGGATGATGCCGTAGTCTTCTTTCTGAGCGCGGACGGCACCTTTGCGAGTGACATAGACTTCTTCGCCGAAATGGATCTCTTTTTCGGCGTAATTATGATGGCAGTTTATCGATAGTAATGGTTTCATTTTTTTGCCACCATTGAGATGCTGCTCGATAACGCGCATGAATCTTGCCATCATCACATCGCGATTGGTGCGGGCATAGTGTTGCGCCCATTGTAAATCGCGCCAGTAGGCGGCAAATTCGGGAGTACCTGCGACGAAATAAGCAAGGTCTCGATCGGGTAAACTGAGATCGGCTAACTTAGCGATATCTTTAGCGGTATCGATATGACATTGTGCTAATTTATTGCCAATATTACGAGAGCCGGAATGCAACATCAACCAAACTTTATTTTCGGTATCGATACATACTTCGATAAAGTGATTGCCACCACCTAATGAGCCGAGTTGTTTGGTGGCTCTATTTTCTAAACCGCGCACGCCGCGATGTAATTCTGAGAAGTCTTGCCAGCCTTGCCAATTAGTTACATCTTTAGAAATTTCTTTATTTTCTTCAAAGCCGACAGGGATTTGTGCTTCTAGATCGAGGCGAATTTTTTTGAGTTTGCCATCTAATTTCTCGCCTTTAAATGGGGTTTGAATTGCAGTCATCCCGCAGCCAATATCGACCCCAATTGCTGCTGGAATTAGGGCATCTTGGGTGGCAATTACCGAGCCGACGAGGGCACCTTTACCGAGGTGAACGTCTGGCATGAGGGCGACATGTTTGAAGACAAAAGGCAGGGAGGCAACATTCTTGGCCATCTTTGTCTCTTGTTGTGCGAGATCGTGCCCCGCCCATGACAAAACAGGTTTGGGGGTATCGATTTCTAATTCTTGATAAGTCATACCGATTTGAGAGTTGCCGATTTTAGACCGACGGGGTTTACTATAAACTGATGAACGGGCGGGAGCGTCTCTTTCAGGTGATTTTTCCAGGGCGAGCGAAAAGAGACAGCGACGCGCGCATTACTGAAGGTTCCTCCAAGTTAAGCGCGTTAGCGATGCAGTGTGGGCAAAAAACACCCACACTGTATCAAGACAAGACCAGAGAAAAACTCACCCGCATTGTACCGCTTCGGCACGGTTTACCCGCCTAGTATTTCTGGTGGAGATTTGGTGTTAATTGGTGGCAGGTTTGAGCGTGAGGAGAATTTCAACCTGACTGGTATTTTTGTCGGGTTGCGCCGAACTCACACCCAGTCCTTGAATCGAAGTGAGGATCGCATTGACATCTGGGGGAATAGTTCTCCCCGCAACCGTGCCCACCTTACTAGTGTACAAACCCAAGACTTTTTCGAGATCGATATATGCGTAGCTTTGTTTTTGGGCGGACATCGAGCTTAATGCTGTCGTGTAATTAGGGCTACGATCGAGTGATTCGCCAGAGGGTTGGGCAATTTTCTCGACTAACCCATCGCCGACAGCCAGGAGCATCGATTTATCGGATAACCAGCCATAGCTGAAGAGCGTACCTTGTCCAGCGGGAGCTTTGACATCGGAAATCTGCACGCTCCCGACTTGACGTCGATCGACACTAAAGCCCGAAGTCTTGGCTAAATCGACCAATTTGGTCATCGTATTGTCCGTCACGGCGCGATCGGTACTATCGATCGTGAGGGCACCACCAAAGCCCGCCGCAGCGGTAATCCCGCTACTTACAGGCATCATCCCTAGCGTATAATCGCCACCCATCCAGCCAAATATATCTTTATCTAGATCTAGTTGGGTAGATTGAGTAAAGCTCTGACGCATTTGGTTCAAACCTTCTTGAGTCGTCGGTTGAGCGGCAGCAATTTTATTAACTTCCGTCCAAATTTGGCTCAAGCCAGTACCACCCGCCACCATAAAGGTGTCTGAGGGAAAACTGGAGACAGCTTTAGCAGAGGTTGTGGGTAAATTTAAGGTCGTGCCATCCGTTTTGGCGACTAATTTCATTCTAATCCCCGCATCGTCGATCGCGATGCCACCGCCGAAGGACTGGATTTTTTTCAATTGCGTCATGGTAGCCGGATCGAGCGTGACTGGGGTTTTGCCCGACTTGAGCATCTCTTGCACGGCTGTGAGATAATCGGGGACGTAAAATGCCGCGATCGGTTGTTTGAGTCCGAGGGTATCGGCTTTGAACCAATCGTTCCCAGCTTTACTGGCGAGGGAAGGTTTGCCTTGAGCGGTATCGATCGCCGATTCAATTGTCTTTTGTTCGGGTGCGACTACCAATCGATCGTTGACGATCGCGGTAAAGGTTTCGCTGCTACCCTTACCCGTATCGGTAATCTCGATCCCTTTGTAGTCAAATTTCTTGACGGGATCTTTGCTTTGCGCCTTGAGTTTGTTGGCAAAGTCTAGAGCTTTGAGTTTATCCTTAATACCGATGGCAATTAGTACTTGCGGTTTATTCGCTCTACCATCGCTACTAGGCAAAATCGCCATCATCGTGTTTCCTACCCAAGGCTGAATATCTTTGCTAAAATCCATCTTGGTTTGGTCTAAGAACCTCTGTTGCGCCTCGGTTATCTGAGTCGTAATAATGTTTTGTGCCGTTGGCGTCCCAAATTTTTTCAACTTCTCCCACGCTTCGGGTTCATTGGAAATATAAGCCGCCATGTAGGCGTCTGCGGGAATTACACCAGCCAAATCTCCAGCATTACTTTCGCCACTATAAATATATTTATAAGCGGCAAATCCCGCTCCCGCAGCAGCTACCAATGTAGCTACCATGACAATCCCTTGTTTAGACATATATATATAATTTTTTGGATAATTTAGCGAAATCGCGAGTGCATACCAATCTGATTCAGTCGATCGACAGTTAGTTCCGGATATTAGGAGATAATTAAGACATTTGACCTACATTTTACAGGTCGATCGATCTAGACGCTAATCCGAGCGTTACCCAGCCTCTAAAATCCTCACCCTCAGAGCTAAAGGATGTTTGAGAATACTTTAAGCTCGATCGATAGTTCGAGCATAACAAAAAACGATCGGGTGGAATTCGATCGCGTACCAGCACTCACAGTCTCCGAATTTCTCACTCAGTTACCAAATCTTACCGATCGAGTATTGCAACAAGAGATCGCAATAATTACGTTCGATCGAGTGCAGTTGCCTCATTAGCATTCATTGACAGATCGAGATCGAGTTAGATTGACCCTAACCCTGGAGATCTGTTTCAATAAAGATAGGTAAACTTCAGATCTGAGGCGGATAAGATGACAGCTATTTCGACGATCGCCAATGAATCTGAAGCGAATAATGCCAGCAGTGCTGAGACTTTTCAATGGATGCAGCAATGGTATCCCGTCGCTGTGGTTGAATTTTTAGATCCGTCCAAACCCCACGCATTTCAACTACTGGGTAAAAATGTCGTGTTGTGGCGAGATGGCGCGCAGCAGTGGCAATGTTTTGAAGATGCTTGTCCCCATCGCCTCGCTCCGCTATCGGAAGGACGCGTCGAAGCAGATGGAACGCTGCTGTGTGCTTACCACGGTTGGCGATTTGACGGGGATGGTAATTGTACCAAAATCCCCCAATCTCAAACTCCAGCTCTAGAAGCCCAACATCGCGCTAACCCTAAGTCGTGCGCGATCGCATATCCTACCCAGGAAGCACAGGGATTATTGTGGGTGTGGGCGGAATCTGGTGCAAAAGGTGCTGTTGAGAGTAAAAATCGTTCCCCCCGAATCATTACCGAACTCGAAGGTAAATCGGAGCGAGTCGTCAAACTATTTTGGAATATTCGGGACATGCCTTATGGCTGGGACTATTTCATGGAAAATGTCGCCGATCCCGCTCATGTGCCAGTTTCGCACCATGGATTAGTCGGCGATCGCGATCGAGATGCCAAATATTATGATATGCCCCGATTGCGCGAACTTTCGACTCAGGAGGGCTTTTCCTTCGGCGTGACGCAAGCAGAAGGTTCGCCGATTATACAAGCCTTACATGACTTCCAGCCGCCTTGTTTGATGAAAATTACGACTACCTTCACCGATGAAGGGCAGCTAATTTTAGTGTTATATGCCACCCCCACTCGCCCCGGCTGGTGTCGTCATATCGGTACTCAGATCTTAGTCAAAAATCCCCAGGGCAAGTTACCGCCCGGATTGGGATTTTTTGCGCTCCCGATGCCGACTTGGTTGGGACATATCCTCGCGTCGCTATTCTTGCATCAAGACATGGTGTTCCTGCATTATCAAGAACGGACGATGGCAGCCAAAGATCGCTGGTTGGAGGCTGTATATACACCCAATCCCCAAGATAAAATGACTATCACCTTCCGTCAGTGGCTCGAAAAACGGGCTGGCGGTGGTGTTCCGTGGCAAGGTACCGCCAATTTACCGCCCGCAGAACTGAATAAACGGCAACTATTTGACGTTTGGCACACCCATACCGCTAATTGCCAGTATTGCCAAACCGCACTCAAACGCTTGCGGTGGGCGAGAGCGGGCAGTTATGGCTTGGCGATCGCGATCTTGGTAGTCGCAGTGTTGCTAGAATCGCGATCGATTGTCTTAACTGGGCAAACCAATCTCATTTCACTAGCTTTTGTCGCTAGAGTATCGATCGCATTAGGCTTGACAGTTCTGGGTTATGGCATTCACCAGCTCATCGGCTTATTTTATGTCTACGAGTTTGAACACGCCCAAAATGATTGAGATCGTCGTGTTATTTGCTGTCTTAGTAAAGGACTAGACTTCGTTTTCGCTGGGATTACCCC
>NZ_PVWO01000288.1 GCF_003003845.1 Chamaesiphon polymorphus CCALA 037
CTATTCACTATTCACTATTCACTATCCACTACCCTCTTTTTACCGCACGCTAACTTCTGCATCCATCGAGGCCGATTTGCTAGATACTTCTGGCTGTGTGGCGAGATATTCAGCTAGTTGGGCTTCGATTTCGTCGCGGACGATTTCTCGGTATTCGAGGAAGTGTTCGTTGTGGGCGCAGACACTCATATAGTGGACGAATACGGCTGGGTTATTTAGCAAAATCCCAAAGAGGTGATGCCAGAACATCCAGCGGGTTTCGCGCACGATTCCTTGTCGCCAGATGACTGTCAAGAATGCGCGCAGAACGATTAGCTCGGGGAATTTCGCTTCTGTTTTGCCAAATGGCGCGCCTAGCTTCAGAAAACAGCGGTAATTGCGATCGAGAAAAGCTTTGGGATCGTAAATCCGCCAAAAAGCATCGACATATTCGCGAGCGATATCTTCGAGCGGACGAGTGGGACGGAAATTCATCAGTGTCGTCTGATTGATATTGCCATCGCCTTTGAGCATTCGCCCTTCTTTTTCTAACCGATGCCACAGAGCGGTGTTGGGTAAGGCTTGCAACATCGCAAATGTGGTCGTGGGAATGGCGGCATCTTCGACAAAGCGGACGATGCGATCGCCTGCGCCTGTTTGTTCGCCATCAAAACCGATGATAAATCCGGCCATCGGGCGCAATCCCGCACGGATAATCGTATCGATCGCGTCACTGAGCGAGCCGCGCGTATTTTGGAATTTTTTGGTCATGGCCAGACTGGCTTCGTCTGGGGTTTCTATCCCGATGAAGACGGAGGCAAAGTTACTCTCAACCATTAGTTGAAGCAATTCTGCATCTTGAGCCAGATCGATCGAAGCTTCGGTATCCATCATGAATGGATAACCGTGCTCTTTTTGCCAAACTTTGAGTTCTTTGAGTAATAACTTCACATTGCGCTTATTGCCGATAAAGTTATCGTCTACCATGAAGACGCCTCTGCGCCAGCCCAGCTCGTACAATCGATCGAGTTCGGCAATAATTTGCGCTGGTTCTTTGGTGCGTGGTTTGCGTCCGTAGAGAACGATAATATCGCAGAATTCGCACTGGAACGGACATCCCCGCGAAAACTGTACGGACATCATATCGTAAGCATCGAATTCCAGCAGATCGTAGCGCGGAATTGGTGTCGTCGTGACGTCGGGTTTGTCCCCTTCAGCCGCCCGAAAAGTGCCGCTAGTCTCACCTTTAGCGATCGCTTCGACAAATAGCGGCAAGGTAATTTCACCTTCATCTAAAATCAGAAAATCTGCCCCAGCCACTAGAGATTCTTGGGGTACGGAGGTTGGATAGGGGCCGCCAACTGCGACTAATTTACCGTGCTGCTTGGCTAGTGTAATCTGGGCGGCGAGATCTTGCTTTTGGACGATCATTGCCGACATAACTACAATATCTGCCCATTCCCATTCTGCTTCAGTCACTGCCCGGACATTGCGATCGACTAGTTTAAATTCCCACTCCTGGGGCAAGATCGCCGCAACTGTCACCAATCCTAACGGTGGCAAAACTACTTTGCGATCGACTAGTTCGAGAATCTTTTCAAAAGACCAGAAAGTCTTGGGAAATTGGGGATAAACGAGCAATGCACGCATAAAATTTTGGAAAATAGGATAATAATCTACGATCGTCTCAAAACTAGTAACTATTGCCGCACTCTGTTCTAGCCGATCGAGCAAAAAGCTGCTAGCAAGACGAGCTAAAACTGTAGTTATCGACATCGATCGCCATCCTACTTATTAATAACATGAAATTACTATGGGTGTGTTGTTGACAGATGACTCACCCTAATTGCTGGAGATGGTTGGTGGCAGCTAATTACACATTTCGGCGCGGCTATTTCTATGAGTGCCAGCTTGGATCCGCGACTGGCCATCTGACGTCGATCTAATTTTTGCTCGATCGTCGATCGTCATCCACTATTTGTTACATTGCAATTCGCCGATCGTACTACCCCAAAATTTACATATAGTATAATTATTACAAGACTTCGATTTGGGAGATCGAAGCACGATCCCACCAAACTACACCCCGGTTTTTTGAGTTCTGGCCACCTAGTGTCTGGGTTCCAGCTAACTTTCACAGTAATGATGATCGGCCGATCGTCAAGTCAGATCGGCTACCAGATGGAGTGCCTACAGAGATTGCAATCTAGCACACTTCACATCGGTAGTGTAATGTCATGTCATCAACAACATCTTCGACTGTCGCTCTGTACTTGACAAGCGATGCCTGCATCGATATCGATACCGAGCAGCTTTTCGATCGAGCATCTCTAGTCAAGAGCCGAAAATCGGTTCGGATTCCGATCTGCGATATTCCCTATTGGAGTCCGGGGATGATTGCTAATGCTACCTTTTTTGGCGATCCAGAATTTGGCCCCAAATATTTCAGGTCGGAAAATAGTAGCGAAGAATTTGGCAACCGTTGGCGCGCCGCAATTGGTAATTGGGACGACAAGATTGTCGTAGATATCGGTTGTGGCTCGGGTAACGTGTATGCCGCAGTCGGTGGTTTGCCACGATCGATCTTCGGCATCGATATCAGTTATGGAGCCTTAGAACATGCGATGCAGTTGGGTTATACGCCGCTACTTGCCGACGCTCACAACCTACCCTTAATTGATGGCTTTGCCGATATCGTGACTCTAAATGCCGTATTACATCATTGCGATGATATGGCGCGAGTTTTGAGCCAAGCCGCACGGATTGTGAAACCGGGTGGCTTATTAATAACCGATGAAGATCCGTTGGCTAACATGCCAGAGTACCGAGGCTTGGCATTGCCGATCCGAGCGGCTAGAAAAAGATTTCCCATGTATTGGTTGCCAGGAAGATCGACAGTCTATACACATCCTCGCGAGGAAGCTTTGCGACTGGCGACCGAGCTGCACAACCGCAACCCAGGGGATGGTGTGACGCCAGCATTGTATATCGACACACTAGAGCCGTTAGGTTTTTCGATCGAGCTATACCCGCATTATCACAATGTGGGCGACGAATTATTCCAAGGCGACCCCGGTCGCATGGGTTTTACCGATAACTTAATTAAACTACTGTGTGGATCTAACGCACCCCCCGCACCACAGTCGATCGCCTGTATTGCCAGAAAAGCCTCCTAGCTATGTGGGTGGATGGGTGGACGGGAGACGCTTGAGATCGAGATCGCTCTTTGCTATTTTCATTATTACCCGGAACTAATTTTCGCTAAGTACTTGCATAATTATTTAAACCTTGCTATATTAGTCAAGTTGCGAATTTTTCACACAGCAGCGCGCCGGGATAGCTCAGTTGGTAGAGCAGAGGATTGAAAATCCTCGTGTCCGGAGTTCAAATCTCCGTCCTGGCATAACTTTAAACCCCACACACATTGTGGGGTTTTTGCATTTTTTAGCTATTATAAATACTCGGTACTAATGCTAGCTTCCCAGCGGCTGTTTGCATTAGCACGATCTCATCGGTACTCCACTCATAGGTAGAGCGGCAATTATGAGCTACCAACAATCCCCACAAGCCGCGCTCGGTGACAATGGGTACAACCAGATTGGCTTTGACTTGGATTTGTTGGAGATGCTCGCGATGACAAGGCGCAATCGGTTCTGACTCGATATCGGGAATCGCTCGTACTCTCCCTTCCTCATAGAGTTTGGCATACTCGCCATTAAAACAGCCATCGGGGCCAGTCGAACCCAAGATCGAAAATTGGCGATCGCTCAATGACTCAAAAGTAACTCGTCCCGACCATTTATAGTAAAAATAGTACAATGCCACTCGATCGGCATTGAATGCGGTTCGCAGTTCGTCGGTAGTTGTTTGGATGAGCGTATCTCTAGCTAAATCGCGAGCTAATCGAGTGAAGATTATTTGTAGTGCTGGATCGGACATAAGTTGTCTGCTAAATGTTATCAATTGTCTTGCGATCGCTCAGGGTAATAACCAACGTTAAAAATTAGATCGTCATACTTCATTAGTCAGGAAGTACTCGAACCGCTCGACATAGAGGTTGTGGCGAAGATTCAACCGCCACTTTTAAAAGATGCCATCGAGAATTTGATGTGCCATCTCTAGTTTAGCGCAGGGCGAAATATCGATCCGATCGCCATTACGTTTGAGGATAACTGCTTGATTGCGATCGCTACCAAAGCCACTATCTGGTAAGTCTACTGGATTGGTAACGATCGCGTCCAAGTTTTTGCGCTCTAATTTCTCTAGTGCGGGGGTGATAATATCACCAGTCTGCGCGGCAAATCCAATTAGTTTTTGATGGGGTTGTTTTAACTTACTCAACTCGGCAATAATATCTGGGACTGGATCTAATTCCAGTTTGGTCGGTAAGAGTTTTTTTGGTAATTTTTGGTTGCTATAATGAGCTGGCTTAACATCGGCAACTGCGGCTGACATCATTACTAGATCTGCTGCCGAAAAATGTGCTAGCATTTGTTGCTGCATTGCCACACTATCGATCGCCGGAACTAGCTGAATGCGCCGATCGATCGGCACATCTGGTAATGTGCTATGAATTAACGTAACCATCCCACCGCGATGCACTGCGGCTTGAGCCAGTGCGAGTCCCATTTTACCAGTTGCTGGGTTGCCGATAAACCGGACGGGATCGAAAAATTCGCGCGTTCCACCCGTACTGACAAGTACTCGTTTACCCGCGAGATCGAGCTTGCCACCAGTGTGTAACAACGAATGAATATAGGGTAGGATCTCTTCAGGCTCGGCCATTCTGCCCATCCCGACTCGATCGCAAGCCAGCAATCCCACGCCAGCTCCAGCAACATGATAGCGAGGATCTTGACATAATAGTTGCCAATTTCGCTGCACCGCCACTTGATTCCACATCTCCGTATTCATGGCAGGAGCGAGTAATATCGGACAAGTAGAAGCTAAAACTGTATTGGTTAATAAATTATCGGCTAATCCTTGTGAGAGCTTGCCTAAAGTGTTTGCCGTCAACGGCGCAATTAATAATAAATCTGCCCATTCACCTAATTCAATATGCAGCGGACGGTGATGGATCGGTTGCCAAAAATCGCGATCGGTATAGGCAGGATGACGGGATAATGTTGCCACCGTTAGCGGTGTAATAAATTGCTCGCCGCCTGCTGTGAGGATAACTTTAAGTTCGATTCCAGCTTTAAATAGAGTGGAAATTATTTCACATACCTTATATGCGGCAATCCCCCCTCCAATCCCAATTAAAACTCGCATGTAGCAATCTTAAATAAAATTCCACCCTAGAGCTGGGCAGGCGCGAGGCACTGCCCTTTCGGATGGCTGTTCGATTTCCAAATCTTATTTAGGGACGCTAGATTAAGCTTCGTCATATGCTTCTAAATCGAGCAGATGAATGTATGGTTCGACTAACTCTGGACGTTGAAAAGCGATCGCGCGCAAAAAATGCCAGTCTTGCAATCCATCAAATGGATTGCGATAATCATCGCTTTCCAATCGTAGTGCTAGTTCTTCTACTTCTTCTGTGGTCAAATTGGGGATATGATTCCGTTTGGACATCTCGATCGCGGTCATAGGTAAAACCTCCTCGCAATTTGGGTAAAGTTCGGTAGTTATCTTTAATCTTAGCCTTATTAGTTATTATTACCCATCGATCGAGTCAGGATTAACAATTTTGTTTATAAATTCGATCGATCCGTAACAAAATTTCTCACTACATCTAAAACTTCAGGCACGATCGAGTGTCCCATGTCAAACTCTTGGTACCGGACATTAACTCCCCAATGAGTCAACACTTCTCGCCCTTGGCGCGCCGCCGAAATTGGGACGACATCATCTTGCCTGCCGTGAACGATGAGGACAGGAGGCGCAGCAAGAGGCTGCGATCGATTTTGATGCAAGTAGCCACTCAGTACGATTAGACCCGCTACAGGCAAATCTAGGCCGATATCCAGCGTCATTGCGCCACCTTGAGAGAAACCCGCAATCCAAGTTCGATCGAGCGGAATTCCCGTACTATCTGGTAAAGACTCAATCCAGGTAGTCAAAACTTCACGACTGGTAGCTAATTGAGTGATGCTGCGATCGTTTAACTGTCCCGCACCTGTAAATGAGTACCACATTTTCCCCTCGTCGCTATATTCGTGGTCGAAGATGCCATTAGGAAACAGAAATTGATATTCGGGCAGCTTAAAATAGGGTACGAGTTCGCCCAGATCGTCATGATTGGCACCCCAACCATGCAAAACCACGATCGTACCTATGGGTGCATCGGTGCGAGCGGGAACGAAAATAATGTCGAGTGGATTGTTGGCTTCGATTTGAGTCATCAGGGAAATAGATAGTTTTGGTTAATTTTGTGAAGGATTAAAAAACTCGATCTGGCTCATTTTTGCTGGGATTTTTGACCTAATTCGTATTTATAGTGAAACGCACAAATTGTTGCGTCAGGTCTTTGGGGTGCTTAAATCTGGACAACCTTTCAACCCTAATTTTCTTGCTCTTCCCTCTTGACTCTCAAGACAGTATCTACTATGCCACCAAAGCAGCCGAAATTGGTATGGTTATTCATTTGGAATATCACATATCTAAGGAGCCTGAATATGATTTTCGCATTACTTGACTGGAGGAGTAATAAAATAGCGGAAAACAGGCATCGGAAAACCAGCGACACCGCCACTATTAACCGTTCCCGTACCGATATTGGAATCGCCCTCGCGATCGTCTGCCGCTTCGATCCGCAGTAAAATTTGATGGGCACCAGTCAAACCTTTAGGTATTTTACGGGGATCTGGCCCAGGTAAAAAGACTTGGCCGATCGGTTGTAAGAATAAATCGAACCTATCTAACTGAGTATAACGGCGTTGCAAACCTCTTTCTTCGATCGGTAAAGTCGCTTCTGTCAGTAAATCCCGCCGCGATGGTGGCGGATCTCCTGGTAAAACTACTTCCCATCTACCCTTCAATCTGCCCGTGCCATTGTAGGTAATTTGGGCACCAAAATTGGGCAGCGACTCGCCAACTGCGATCGTTGGAATCGGTTTTTTGCCAGCAATTTGGAGTTTGACACTAGTAATACTAAAAGGTACTCGCGCCCCACCACTAGAAAGCCTACAAGTCACCGCGACATATTCATCGGGGGCACCTGTGGTACTCCGCCAGCGGCGCACGTAAAAGAAATCTGAGTTATTGCCCTTCGCCGCATCCTGGTAGGCTTTACGCGCCACAGAGGGGGGAATTGTCATGATATCGGTATAGTTACTTTGACCGCTAGATCGACCCAGATCGTAACGTTGGGGCAGTCTGCCAAATACAGTACCAGGAACGCACGATCGATCGGCATTAATCCTGTCTCTTATACACATCTGACGCTGCCGACG
>NZ_PVWO01000289.1 GCF_003003845.1 Chamaesiphon polymorphus CCALA 037
CTTGGCATATGCTATATTACTTTATTCTCAAAAAGCTCTCTTCTAATCATATGGTTATTTGTGCCGCTCAGTACTAGACAAATTCTTAGCTGATGGCGTCACTGACAAAATCGTTAATGAAACGGTTTATTTTGCCAATGGTAATATCCAGAGCGTCAAAGATGGTAACGGCAATACTACTACCTACACCTATCAGATCGATCGCAACTTCTTAGCCAAGACAACCGACGCCGATAGTAAAAATACTACCTATACCTATGATGGTGTCGGTAATATTCGCACCATGACTGACGCACGGGGCAACACCACCACCTACGACTACGATGCCCTCAATCGCCGCAACAAAGTCACAAATGCCCTCAATGAGGTAACCCTGACTAAATACGACTTAAGCGGCAATATTACCCAAACAGAAGACGCACTCAACCGGATTACTAACTACAATTACGATCGATTAAACCGTCAACTCACCATCAACACAGTTGGACTACCAGACACCACCATCATTGACTACGATGAACTGGGACGGATTAAGAAACAAAAACTCAAAGGTATTAGTAGTGTTGACGATCGAACAACCGAATACACCTACAACGATAGCCTCAATCTTACCACCATCGCTCGACCAGAATCAGTCACCGAAACTATTAAACGGGACAGTCGCGACAACATTATTACCACCAGCAAAATTGTTAAAGGCATCAACCAAATCACTCGTTATGAATACAACGGATTAAACCAAGTCACCCTCATTACCGACGCTGACAACAACACTCAAACCTTCGAGTATAACTCCCTGGGGAATCGCACATTCAGCACCGCCAAAGACCGTCTCACAGGCGAAACCCACACCACCCAATTTGAATCTAATAACCTCGGTTGGAACGTCAAAACCACTGATGCAATTGGCAGAATATTTACCACCACCTACGACGCAGTAGGCAACATCAAACAGCAAGTAGAGAATGGATTGAGAACCACCACCCATACTTACGACGCACTCAATCGCAAAACCCAAGTAACCACCGTCTATGGTGCAGATACCCTCAACACCATTACCAGATACGATGAAGTCGGCAATGTCATCGAGGCTAAAGATGCCGAAGGTAATACCACCCTCTATCAATACGACGAACTAAATCGCCAGAAAAAAGTCATCGATGCCAAACTGCAAGATACCGACTACGTTTACGATGCAGTTGGCAATCTTAAAGAAATCATCGATACACCCACCCGCAAAACCACCTACACCTACGACAACCTCAATCGGCGTACCGAGGTTAAAGATGCCGAAAATATTCGCACGCGTACCGCATATAACGAGTTTGGCGAAGCAATTGCCATTACTCAAAACGATGGTGGTATCGTTACCCGCACTACCCAGTATGAGTACGACAAATTAGGACGTAAAAAGAAAACGATCGATCCTCTCAACCATATCACCACTACCACCTACGACGAGGCTAACAACGTTCGTACCGTAACCGATGCCAACAATAACACCACCACTTACGACTATGACAAATTAAACCGTCAGACTAAAGTTATCGATGCGAATAACATTACCACCCAAATTAATACCTACGACGGGTTTGGCAATATTAAATCGATTAAAGATGCTAGTGGCAATCTTACCCAATCTGAATACGACAATCTCGATCGATTAACCAAAACTATCGATCCACGGAGCAAAGAAACCATTCAAGCTTACGATGGTTTGGGACGAGTATTATCAATTAAAGATCGCAACGCTCGCACTCGCACTTTTGCCTACGATATCAACGACAATCTCACGACCGAAACCTGGGGCGGTACCACTCAACTTACCTATACCTACGACAAAGTTAGCAATCTCAAATCTAGTTATGATGCCAGTAGCAATACGACTAACACTTATAGTTACGATGCTATTTACCAGTTAATTAGTGCGGCGACGAGTAATAGTAGCGTCCGATTTGAATATGACTACGATGAATTTGGCGATCTAACTCAGCGTCGGGATAAACAGGGTACTTCAACAATTGCCAAACTAGATTATACCTATAACAATAATCATCAACTGACTCAGTTAATTCAGTCTGGTGTGGGTTTAGCGACTCAGACTATCGAGATGAGCTATGACAGGTTGAGTCAGTTAAGAAAGATCGATCGATCTGTTGTGACTAATCTCGGTCATCTAGTTACCGATTACCAGTATGATGGTGCGGGTCGATTATTCGATATTACTAATAAGTTTAATTCGACGGTTATTAGTAATTATAACTATGGCTATGATGATGGGAATCGGTTGAGTGGTAAGAATGGTACTGATGGGATTAGTACTGTTGCTTATGGCAATGACAATCAGATTTCTGCTGTCGATAATGCTAGTCGTCCCGACGAGAGTTATAGCTTTAATGCGTTGGGAATTCGTGCTGGTTGGGTAACGGATACTGTCGATAAGCGACGGGTATTGAGCGATGGTATTTATCAGTATCAGTACGATGATGAGGGAAATCTGACTCGGAAGGAGGAGATTTCGACGGGTAAGGTGACTACTTACGTTTGGGATTATCGCAATCGTTTGAGTCGGGTGAATTTGAGCGATGGTTCGAGCCTTGAGTATGGTTATGATGCGTCAGATCGTCGTATCAGCAAGAAGATAAATGGCGTTACGAAGGAGAAGTATGTTTATGACGGTGAGGATATCGCTCTAGTCGTTGATGCGACGGGGACGATTGTGGAGCGGTATCTGTATGGGAATAGGACGGATAATGTGCTGTCCCGTGTGAGTGCGGGGACTACTGTTTGGAGCTTGGGCGATAGACAGGGTAGTGTTGTGGATTTGGTGGATGAGGGTGGTAATGTTCTCAATCACTTTGTTTATGACAGTTTTGGGAATGGGACTGCGACGACTGGGGTTGATTTCCGGTTTGGGTATACGGGACGGGAGTTGGATGCAGAAACGGGGCTGTATTACTATCGGGCGCGGTATTACGATTCGGGGTTGGGACGGTTTATCAGTGAAGATCCGATTGGCTTTAGTGCTGGGGATACGAATCTGTATCGCTATGTCAATAATAGTCCGACTAACTATACCGATCCTACGGGGACGATCTTATTTGCTCCTTTAATTGCTGCTGGGATGGTGGCGATGGGGGTAATGAATGCACTTATCGATGTGAATATTCAGTTACAAGTCAATAAGATGACGGATAAAACTGATATGAACTGGGCTTCGGTGGGTGTCAGTTTTGTGACGGGGATGATTGGTTTTGGGTTGGCACAAAGGGCTACTCAGGCTAGTACTCTGGCTTGGAAGATTGCGTCTAATCCGCTGACTCAGAGGGCTGTGGATAGTGGGATCGATGGTGTTGGTAAGATTGTTGAGAATGGCATTAACGGCAAGCCGTTACATAATGAGCTGTTTGAGACTGTTGCTGGGAACTTTGTCTTTGGTGCTGCTGCTGATGCTGCAATTAAGGGTGCTGGTAAAGCGGCTAGTGCTTTTAAACGTTTTAATGGAACGATCGGAGCTGCTCATAGTAGTATGTTCTCCAAGAAGCATGTACCATATATCTATAGTGATGAAGCTTTAGTAGAAAGAGCGGAATCGTTGCATAAACAACTTGTTGCCGAAACAACAAGAGGATCTCGTAATAAAAAAACAGGTGAAATAGAATACAGAAGTGCTTATGATGCTAGAACAGTTGCCGTCGGTAGGGCAAGGAAGTTTAACAAAGACGCTAATGAATGGGAATATTACACTTTGTACTCATCTAGCACGGGAAGTTTTACACACGACATTCAGAGAAAATATTTTAATTTAGATCCTAAAACAGGTAAAAATATATCAGAGCAAGGGGAAATCGCCACAAATGTCAATTTAACAGAAT
Source organism: Chamaesiphon polymorphus CCALA 037 (assembly GCF_003003845.1). Classification (GTDB taxonomy): domain Bacteria; phylum Cyanobacteriota; class Cyanobacteriia; order Cyanobacteriales; family Chamaesiphonaceae; genus Chamaesiphon; species Chamaesiphon polymorphus. The sequence goes on from NZ_PVWO01000289.1 coordinate 3,876, forward strand.
TTAAATCTGATGGATTTGGTATAATAAATAATCAAAATCAAAGTCACGCAGAATTAAATATGATTCAATGGGCGCAAAAAAGAGGATATATTATTGAGGGTATTGGAGTAAGTCATGCTGGAGGTATTTGTCCTCACTGTTATGCTCAAATGCTAATAAGGAATATTACTACAACAAACCCAATCTTTAGAGATTTTGACTACATGAAAAATGTTAAAAATAAAATAACTGGGCTGAGTGAAAAAGTATTGAAAATACCTCGATCGCCATCACCAGCTCCAAAAGATTGGCAAGTATCATATAATTCTGTCAATGGTTTAGTAACAATAGATCCTAGCACTAGAACAATGATAGTTAATACTATCAATGGGCCGCATGTTGTTAATATTTAAAATGAAACTTGACTTATTATGGTGTTAACTGTAGAAAAAGTACTCGAACGAGAAAAATCACTGTCAGGTTTTACTCCTTTTGTAGAAATAGCTGTCGAGCTAAAAAAAATGCCATTTATTCACCAAATTGCTTTTTTTTGCTCTTGCTATGAGAGAATACTTCCAACATATAGCTTAGTAGATGGTCACTATGGATGGGAGGAATTGTCTGTTTTTCAATCTGTATTGAATGATTTATGGCAGCTTTTGTGTGAGTTAGAAATAAACGAAGAGACGATATCAGCTTTAATCGATCGATCTATCGAAATATCTATCGAAGATGAAGATGAAATTGAAGATTATTGGGAAAGTCGCAATGGCAATCTTTATGGAAATATAGCTGAAACAATTTTATCTTTTATCGATGTTTTACTTAAATACATTCAAATCAAAGATATTGACAGCTACTTAAATATATTTGTTAAAATAATTTTTGTAATATATGAGTATTTGGGTATGTATCTTGAAAATACAGATCCAGAGCAATTTCTTGAAAAAACAAGATATGAAATAGATTTAATTATTTTAAATCATGTGTTAATACAAAAAGAGTTGCAAAAAGAATTGGCCGATCTAGAATTCTTGAAAAGCGTTACGGAGATAAATCCTATAATAATATCCACTTTTAGGGCAAGTTCTTGTACAGATAGTGTTGGTATTTTAGGTTCCTTAGAGGAAGTTAGGGCTAACTTAGAATAGAAGTAAGATTAATAGTTATACATCACATCTAATATTATAAAGATATGTTACTACATCCAGAATACACTGAGATAGCTATCATGCTAGCTGTCGAAAACTGCAATCCAAAGATAATTAATTCAAGCTTTTACTATCAAAGTGGAATCATTTCTCAAGAATGGAAATTAGCTAGTCCACCCATCAATCAAGCTGACGCATCCCAGCTCCAATTTACTAATAATATTAGTATCACTACTGAGCCTCAGCTAATCATCTTTACAGAAACTTATCAGGAGCGCAGACCGAAACAATTAGCAATTGTTGAAACAGTCAAAAGATTTATTCGTGCATTACCAAATATGAGATATAGAGGATTGGGAGTCAATCCTTCTACCTTTTGTACTGTCGAAGAAAATAATATTCCAGTAGAAGCCCCATCTATTGTCAATTACCTGTTTTCCTCTGAAATTTTATCTTCGCAACCAACTCCACATTTGTCTGGGACAAAAATAACTTATAAATTAGAACGCAATTCTCAAGTTCAATGGTTTTATCTTGATATTGAAGACGTTCAACTCAGAAGTGAAAAAGATAATCAAAGACATTCAGCAGTTTCATTTAAAGGTAGTTTTCCTCACGAATTATTCGATGCACCTACTCCTGAAAGCATACTGAAAGTTTTACCAGAATGGGAAATAGATTTACAAGCTTACGATGAAATTGTTCATGGTAGTTTTATCAATAGCATCAATACCTCTAAATAAAATTAAATATTCATTTGCACATCGCAATTCAAGCGATTAGTTAGATCGGATTTATGTCATAGAGATCGAGCTAATACTAGAATCGATCGCGATTGGATCGATCGTGATTATTTAGAGCGATATCTATTTAGGAGACTCGATTACCTTTGGTAGGCTACGCCAACGATTTATGCTTTCGATCGATCCTTGGCATTGGGATCGATCGATATAAAACGATCGTTTTGGAAGTAACAAGCGATCGCGCTTGGAGGTGAGAACAGCGCGTTCGAGCATTAACAATATGAGATCGACTATCGATCGTCTTTTATAACTATCGATAGATTATATTCGATCGATAGTTATTCTCATTGGGACGGAGATCGAGCGAACTTCAAACGCTCGACTCGATCGTTAGGTAGTGTTCCAGATCTGTTGTTCAAGGAATAGTTAAACCAAAAGCAACTCGATTTATAAACAGTCCAATCACCACATCGTGCATCACAACTGACTTAGAAAAACAAATCGTCTTCCGAGCCAATCGTTTAATCCGCGTTCGCAAAGTTAAATGCTTGCGCTCAATTTTTTGAGTGTTCCGCTTGCCAACAGTATGAAAAACAGGATCTATATGCCGTTCGTAGGCACCCCATCCATCGCTATAAAATTGCATAATCCCAAAAGGCTCTAACAAAGCTTTTAACTCGATAAAAGCCTTATCCTTCCGATCCGATAACACATATGCCAACACCTCACCACTATTGTGGTCGATTGCCCACCAGAGCCAACGCTGCTGACTCTTGGATTGCACGAAGCTCCACATCTCATCTACCTCTGCTTCTAAATCTGAATCTTCTGCCATACACAACCGCACGATGGTTTGAGTTGGCTGCAATCGCTCCAATACCGCCATATTTATTGCTGGCAACTGGAGACTTTTTTTGAGAGTGTTAATCACAGTAGTCGGACTGATACCCAGCACCCTGGCAGTATCTCGAATCCCACTACCATTAATTGCCATCTCACCAATCTGCTGCTGCACTTGGAGCGAGTAGGCAGCATAACTATAATCGCAAATAAAAGCAGAGAGCGTGCATTCTAGTTGTTGACAGCGATAACGTTGTTTGCCTTGGGCAGTTTTACCATGCTTAATTACCTCAATTTCGTCGCACCTGGGACAACAAACTGGCTCTAATACCATGACATTGAAAGTTTGAAATATCGACCACTCTATTCAAGCAAATTTCGCGACTAACAACAGATCTAGAACACTTGGGGGTTCGTGGGCGATCGCACTAATACAATTCAACTATCAGGTGCAGGAATCATTTCTCCACTTTCATCAATTCGACCGCAATTGACAATAGACAGTTGACACAGGAGCAGATCGCTGTCAAGTGTAATAGGTGCAGTTCGCGATCGATTATCAACTGGAACTGGGGTAATTCGTTGTCAATTGAAAAAAGATCCGTGTTCTCACTCAGGTAGATTCCCATATAGCCCAAATACAATGTAGAGTTGGACACTCGATCGCGCAGCGGTGGCTGTACCAAGTCGTAATTTTCAGGGGAAACATCGTGGAAAATCGCACCGAACAACTACAAACTTTTTCGATTAACCCCGATCTATTACCC
>NZ_PVWO01000290.1 GCF_003003845.1 Chamaesiphon polymorphus CCALA 037
AAATAAGCCATATTTGTGGCTTGTTGTTGTGGATCGGTACTATCTAGCGGATGGGGAGCCAAACCGAGAATCGTCGCACTAGTGACACAGTACATCGACTTCTGAAAACTCTGACAGATCTTGACTAGCAGATCGTCTTCTTTGCGCTTAGTATTCTGATAAATTTCATGTAAATAAGGCGGGATATAATGACGCATATCCTGCATCAATAAAGTGGGAGGAATCCCCGCTCCCCCAATTGGTAGCGGATCGGCATACAGCGCGCCGTAAGTAAAACCATTCTGTTCGACGGGAATTTGATGCGCTTGAGCGTTGTAAGAAACCACGCCCAAAAATGGCGTACCGCGAAAGAAAACAGCTTCTACATAAGGTACGGCTACATCCATTAAAAAGGTCAGATTTGCCGACGCAGGTAAGATATCATAGCTACGACCGTCGATTTCGACAGCGTAGTTAATCGGATTGCCAGCCGCAGCTACCAATCCTGCTTTTACCCAATCCACTACATCTGGAATCGTAGTTACTTTACCAGCTTCATAGGCTTTGCCCAAAGTTAAGAAAATCGGTGCCATTACCGACCAAAATTGCCCTAGTGCATTGTAATAAACCGATTGACGAACCTGCTCTGGTAAGAACTCTGGGAATAACCGATGTAACAATTTAATTATCGGCTTATTCTTAATTTTGGCTTGAATTGCGTGCTCGATCGACTCACGAAATTCTGGCGATTCGATATATTCTTCCAGTCTACCGCCACCATGCCAGAGCATCACCTTCATGCAATACTCGGCATATTCAAAATTAATGCGATCGTGCCACCAATGCTTGAGCAATCGATCGAAAGATACATTGCCATCGAAATATTTGAAAAACGGAAATAGATTCAAAAACTCTCGATCGGCAATATATTGAAGATTTTTTTGATAAGCATCTAGCACATAACCGTAACTATCCAGAATTCCAACCACTTCTTTAACATTAGTTGGATTGTCTGGCAAGAAACTTTGGCCTTGATAAAATCGATCGATATAAATTGCAAAACGATGGCAAGAATTAGTAGCAATCATTATAATTATGGATTGTGGATTGTGGATTGCGGATTGTTATCCTACTGAGATGTAATTACTTTCGATGATTCTTTTTTTAACCGCAGAGACGCGGAAGACGCAGAAAAATTCCTATTTTATATTCTTAAGTTGGCAGGGTGGGCAGTGCCCACCATCATGATTTCAGGTAATTCTAATGTTTAAAAAGATCGCATCAACTTCCAAATTCAACCAGAGATAAACGAGCCTAAACAGGTAACTAAAACACCGATCGGATCTATTGCTAATACATAAAACTTAGATGGTGGGCACTGCCCACCCTACTTCTCTTATTACTTATTACTTATTACTTAGCAACACTAGCCACCACCGCAGGCGGCTGATGCAGCGTCGCTGCAATCGTTGGTTCGCTCCAACGCGTAATCCATCCCGGCTGCAACCCAAACAACACCACCGCGATCGTTAAAATCATCGCTGGATAGCGTTCTCGCCAAGTCACCGCTTCGAGATTTTGCACTGGTGCAGACAGCCGCCCGAAAAAAGCCTTGTTGATCAGCAACAGGTAATAAACCGCCGTCAAGCCAGTACCCACCATACACAATAGCGTCTGAACCGGGAAAATGGGAAAACTACTGCGGAAAATCAGAAATTCCGCCACAAACCCCACCATCCCTGGAATTCCGGCACTCGCCATCACTCCCACCACCATCAAACTACCAATTACAGGCATCCCCCGTTCGGGATTGAGCAACCCTTCGAGGATATTGATATCTCTAGTTTTAGTTTTCTGATAAACCACTCCCACCAATAAAAATAGGGTAGCGGAAATCAAACCGTGACTGACCATCTGAATCATCGCCGCCGAAAAACTCAGCGGTGTACTCGCCGCCGCCGCTAGCAAGATATAGCCCATGTGACTGACAGAACTATAAGCCACCATCTTCTTCATATCCTTTTGCGCGATCGCCATCAACGCCCCATATAGTACGCTCACGATCGCCCAGACGGAGAGCCATGGTGCCGCGATCTGCCAAGCATCGGGGAATAATCCCACACAAAAACGTAAGATGCCGTAGGTAGCAAGTTTGAGCAATACTCCCGCCAACAATACCGAAATTGGTGTGGATGCTTCAACGTGTGCATCGGGTAACCAAGTATGAAATGGGAACAGCGGCATTTTAATCCCAAAACCTAGCAACAGTGTGCCTAATAGTAACAACTGTTGGCTCACGGGCAAGGCATGAGCTAATGCAGGATTATAAATAAAGCTATTGCTACCGCCCAACCAGGCTAATCCTAAGAACGCCGCTAAAATTAAGGCACCCGACAAAGCCGTATAAATCAAAAATTTAGTTGCTGCATACGCCCGCTTTTGACCGCCCCAAATTGCAATCAACAAGTACAGCGGAATCAATTCCAGCTCGTAAGCGATAAAAAACAGCAATAAATCTTGAGCCAAAAATACGCCACTTACCGCTGCATTCAAGAGCAAAATTAAGCTGTAATACAGGCGCGGTCGCTCGATTTGCTCGTTGCTACTATAAATCGCGACCCATGTCAACAAACTGTTGAGAGCCACCAATGGCAACGACAAACCATCGACACCTAGCCGATAGGATAATCCTAAAGCATCGATCCAGGTAAAATTTTCGGCAAATTGCATCGCCGGATTACTTAAGTCAAACTGTGTCAATAAAAACACCGTCCAACCAATTACAGCTAACGCGATCGTCGAAGCGATCGTTCGAGTATGACTCGGCCAACAAGCGGCTAAAATAGCTCCCACTGCGGGAACGACTAGTAGAATACTAAGCATGAAAATAGAGGGTGGATGGGTGGATGGGTGGATGAGTAATGAGTAATGAGTAATGAGTAATGGGTAATGGGTAATGGGTAATGGGTAAGAGAATAAAATGCTCTCTCCTCGTCTCCCAGTCTCCCAGTCTCCCAGTCTCCCAATCTCCCCGCCCTAAAGCGATAAAAATATCCAAGCGATCGTCAAACCCATGAGGCCGACGCCGACAGTAATCGTGAGTACATAGCTTTGGACTTGGCCAGAGGCACCGTATTTTAGGCTTTCGCTACCAAAGATCGTGGCAAAACCGACTAAATTGACTAAACCATCAACGATATAGCGATCGATCCAGGCCGTAACTTGAGATAGTTGATACACCACCCACACGACTGTATTGTCATAGAACTTTTCGACATAAAAATCATACGTCAGTAGCTCTTGCAGCCATGGCACAGACAGTTTTACTGGAGTGCGATCGGTTCTGAAGTACAACAATCCACCAACGACAAATCCCAATACGCTGGATAAACTAATCGAGCTAAATTGCAACGCGGTAATATCGTCCAAGTCCGGTAGCAGAGCCAGTCGGGACATTACGGCAGGAGTTAATAGTGTCAGCACTGTCAAAATTACCATCGGTAAAGCTAACGGCCAAGCTACTTCTGGCGATCGACGGGTTTTCGGTTGTGTTTTACCCAAAAATACCAAGCCGAACACGCGTGCGAGATTGAAAGCAGTCAACCCATTTACTAACAAGATCGTCCAAATCGCCCACGGATAATCGATCCGCAGAGCTTCCAACCCCTCTTGAAAAGCCCAAAACCCGCCCAATGGGAATACACCAGTCATTGCGAGGGAACCGACGATAAAAGCTGTAGTCGTTGCAGGCATACTCTTACCCAAACCGCCAAACTCGTTCACATCCTGAGTGTTAGTCGTCAAAATTACACAACCGACACTCATGAACAGCAGTCCTTTGGCAACCGCATGAGCGAAGAGCAAGAAGAAAGCAAAACTAATCCACTTCGCACCAACGGCAATAAATACCAACCCTAAATAAGCACTAGTAGAATAAGAAATCGTGCGCTTGATATCGATTTGAGCGATCGCGACTAAGCTTGCGCCGATCGCAGTTACCGTCCCCACTACCATCAAGGTAGTCGTGACGATCGGCGATAGATATAAAATCGGATGCACTTTGATTAAAATATATGCCCCGCCAGTCACCACCACCGAATTCCGCAGAATCGATGCGGGGTTTGGCCCTTCCATTGCTTCATCCAACCACAAGTGTAATGGGAATTGAGCGCATTTCCCGATCGGCCCCGCAATCAAAGCCAGACCGATCAGCGTCGCTGTCAATGGCGAAATATTCGGATTTTCGCACCACTCATACAGGTCGTTGAAATCTAAACTCCCGGCCAGACTCGATAGGGCAATCACTCCAGCAAATAGTAAAATATCCCCCGCGCGCTTAGTTAAAAAAGCATCGCGAGCCGCCTTGACTACCAACGGTTGCGCGTACCAAAATCCCACCAGTAGATAGGTAGACAGCGTTAATAACTCCAGCAAGCCATAGCTGACTAACAACGAATCGCTAATCGCTACCGCACTCATCGCGCCTTCAAAAAAGCCCACCAAAGCGAAGAATCTCGCCAGTGCCCAGTCTTTTTCCATGTAGCCTAACGCAAATACCTGAGCCAGCAAACTCAAAATTGTCACCGACTCCATCGCGCCGACGCTTACCGACGACAGCTCAAAAGTCAGATCGAGATCTAGTCCCGCGACAGTCAACCAGTTAAAGACAATTCGGTAAGGCTCGCGATCCCAAATCGCCTGAAACAACGCCGTGCCATGAATAAAGGCGATCGTTGTCATCAGAATATTTAAATAGGCTGCTGGTCTGGGGCCAGTCCGGCGTATCAATCTCGTCATCCACGGAATGGTAAGAATAGCCCCAACCAAGCCATAGCAAGGTATCCACCAACCTGTGTCCAGCAGCATTTGTTCCATAAATTACTTCTATCTATATTTCTTGAGAATGTTAAAAATTTTTACAGCGAACCAGCAGCACGAATCGATCCCGATCGAAGCATATCTGCATGTTTCAAAATTGAAATTAGAAACTTTAGATTGTTTTAAGCTATCACCTATTATCTATCACAACTAGTCCATCGCGTTTAAGACTAAAGACGGTACCGATCCATTAGCGACTCTCTATCTGCATTTTGTCGGTATATTTATACTATAAGCATCCCGCTGCAACTTGGGGCACAGCCATGTATATCAGCACAACTTATGATATAAATCAAAAATAATAATTTTGTATTATATTGCCAAAGCGATCCCCTAAACTGTACTATCGATCGTATCGTTCGAGCGATTCTAAAATTTTATCGACCCATTATCTGTCAAGCTTTTGCCAATCGCCGCACGAGCGACAGTTTTTGCGTCTAAAAATTTGGCTCGGCTCTATACTTACAATAAAAAAATATCTAACTGAATAATCGATCGCTAGGGAGTTCGGCAGCACAGATGCTGTAGTTGAGACCGTTTCACTCAGTGGCGCGAATCTAACACCAAATCTCTCATCCCTTCTAGCGCAATTCTCCCCCAGAAAATCGGACAACTCTAGGCGGTGTTGCGCTACGGCTGGACGCTCCCCGTGTAACTTAAACATTAAGGAAAATTTAGACAATGATAGTAGTCCCGGAAAATATTACCGCTTCGCCACCGACTCCGTGGTTGAAGACTTTAGTCGAACCCCAGATCCACCCTAGTGCCTACGTGCACGCTTTTTCCAACATCATCGGTGATGTCCGCATCGGTGCCAATGTGATGATCGCGCCGGGGATTTCGATTCGGGCGGATGAGGGCAATCCCTTTGGCATTGGCGATAATACCAATATCCAAGATGGCGTCGTCATCCACGGTTTGGAACAGGGTCGCGTCATTGGCGACGATAATACCGAATATTCAGTTTGGATCGGCGCGAATACCTCGATCACCCACATGGCCTTGATTCACGGCCCTGCCTACGTAGGCGATAATTGTTTTATCGGCTTTCGTTCCACCGTTTTCAACGCCAAAGTGGGCGACGGTTGTATCATTATGATGCACGCCCTAATTCAGGATGTCGAAATTCCACCCGGTAAATACGTCCCGTCGGGAGCGATTATTACCAACCAGCAACAAGCAGATCGTTTATCTGAAGTCCAACCAGACGATCGCAAGTTTGCCGCTCACATCATCAGCATTAACGATTCTTTACGTTCTGGCTATCGCTGTGCCGACGATATCGAGTGTATTACACCGCTGCAAGAAGCGATCGATATTTCTAGTTCCGGTTTATACGGCATTGCTAGAGCCGAAACGCTCAAAGCAAATACCCCCAGCCATACGTCCACCCTCTCCCCCGAAGTCGTTGGCAACGTCCGTCGGCTACTGTCCCAAGGTTATAACATCGGTACCGAACACGCAGACAAACGTCGCTTCCAGACTAGTTCTTGGACTAGCTGTGCGTCTTTTAATACCGATCGCGAAGGTGAGATCCTCGCCGCTCTAGAAAATTGCCTCCAAGAACACAACGGCGAATACGTCCGACTGATCGGCATCGATCCGCAAGCCAAGCGGCGCGTCTTAGAGAGCATCATTCAGCGACCCGGCGACGTCCCACCCAAAACATCCAACTCTCGATCGGCACAAGCTGAAGTTCGCAGCACCCCTGCGACAAATCAGCCGCATGTCTTATCTACATCTACTGCTACTGGAGTAGATCCAGAAATCAAAAAGCTCGTCACTCAGCTCCTCAATAGTGGCTCCCAAGTAGCAGTAGAGCGCGCCGACAAACGTCATTTCCAAACTAGCTCGTGGACTAGCTGCGGTCGGATCGAAGCTCAACACGAAGCAGCCGTAATCGTGGCGATCTCCGAGTGTATTGCCAATCACCCTAACGATTACATCCGCGTCATCGGTGTCGATGCCCACGCCAAACGGCGAGTAGCTGAAAAAATCGTCCACCGCCCCGGCGCGATCGTACCATCCCAAACTAATAACGGCAGTAGCACCCGTCATACCACTACTAGCAACACCGCTACCAGCAGCCATGTTAGCAGTAACGTTGCCAGCAGTAGCTTGAGCCTTGATGTCGTAGAGACAATCTCCCGACTAGTCGCTCAAGGAAGTGCGATCTTCACCGAGTTTGCCGACGAGCGTCGCTATAAGAGCAACGCTTGGGAAACTGGTGGAAAAGTCGCTGGCAACAATGCCGCCGACATCACCCGCACCCTCGAATCGATCGTCCGCGATCGATCGAAATCCTACATCCGCCTCATCGGTGTAGACCAACAAGCCAGAAAACGGACAGTTGAAAAACTCATTCACCGCCCAGTTAAGTAAGCCAATATCTAAATTTTGAGGCTGTGGGATATAGCCTCGATCGAGACTACGGTGTTTACACAAGTCGGCTAGACTTCGGTGGAGATGGTGTTACCCCCCCAAA
>NZ_PVWO01000291.1 GCF_003003845.1 Chamaesiphon polymorphus CCALA 037
GCGGGGGAATAGAAGGCAAGCACATGTGCTTGTTTTAGTGCTTTGAAAGTACGAACTATGTTTTACTCTCAAATTTTTTACTCCTCGCTCCCCGCTCCCCGCTCCAATCTCTTAGCCTTTAAGCAATTTCGCGCCTTTTTCTTTCGCTTCGTTGATATCGCCAACGAGGTAGAAAGCTTGCTCTGGTAAATCGTCTAATTCACCATTGAGGATGGCTTGGAAACCTTTGATGGTATCTTCGAGTTTGACGTATTTACCGGGAGAACCAGTGAATACTTCAGCAACGAAGAAAGGTTGAGATAAGAAACGCTCGACTTTGCGCGCGCGGGAAACGATCAGACGATCTTCTTCGGCGAGTTCGTCCAAACCGAGAATTGCAATGATATCTTGCAGTTCTTTATAGCGTTGGAGCGTCGATTGTACGGCACGAGCGGTATTGTAGTGCTCGGCACCGACGATCGATGGTTGTAACATCGTCGAGGTAGAAGTCAACGGATCTACTGCGGGGTAAATCCCTTTAGCTGCCAAACCACGCGACAGGGAGGTAGTACCGTCTAAGTGAGCGAAGGTAGTTGCAGGTGCGGGATCGGTAAAGTCATCCGCAGGTACGTATACTGCTTGAATGGAAGTAATCGAACCTTCTTTGGTCGAAGTAATCCGTTCTTGTAAGTCACCCATATCGGTACCTAGAGTAGGCTGATAACCTACCGCCGAAGGCATCCGACCGAGGAGTGCCGATACTTCGGAACCCGCTTGAACGAACCGGAAGATGTTGTCGATGAACAGCAATACGTCTTGCTTGTTGGTGTCGCGGAAGTATTCAGCCATTGTTAATGCAACCAACCCAACGCGCATCCGCGCTCCGGGTGGCTCGTTCATTTGACCGTAGACTAGCGCGATTTTGGAGTTATTTAAGTTATCTTTGTCGATAACTCCCGATTCCATCATTTCATTGTAAAGGTCGTTCCCTTCGCGGGTACGTTCGCCCACACCACCAAATACCGACACACCACCGTGATTGGTCGCGATGTTGTTAATCAGTTCCATCATGATTACGGTTTTGCCCACACCAGCACCACCGAACAAACCGATTTTACCGCCGCGACGGTAGGGAGTTAGCAGGTCGATGACCTTGATTCCGGTTTCAAATACGGAAGGCTTAGTTTCCAATTCCGTCAGCTTAGGAGCATCGCGGTGAATGGGAGATCTTTCTTGAGTTCCGACATCACCTTTGTTGTCTACAGGTTCGCCTAAGACGTTAAAAATCCGACCGAGAGTAGCAGCTCCGACGGGTACGCTAATCGGCGCGCCCAAGTCGATGACGTCCATACCGCGTACTAAGCCATCGGTGGTGCTCATCGCTACAGCACGAACTTGGTTGTCGCCCAGAAGTTGTTGGACTTCGCAGGTTACGGAGACATCTTGTCCGGCGTCATTTTTGCCTTCAACTTTGAGAGCACTATAAATTTGGGGCATCTTGCCACCAGTAAATTCTACGTCCACAACTGGACCGATAACTTGGGTGAGTTTACCCACGTTTGTTTTTTCTGCGGTGGTAGCCATGTGCGCGTTACTTAATTATTGTGTGATTTTGTTTATAGCGTGGGCGTAGTATTGGCTCTAACAAATCGATGCTGCTAATCCAGATCGGCGATCGGATGTTAGCGATTGGATGCGAGCGATCGATTCTCAGTGCGGTATTGGCACCACACTGAAGCGAAAAGGTAGCGTTCTGGAATCTTTCGATCCTCTCGAACTGCCAGTTCGCGAGCTTGGCTGGATCGCAGGTAATCGCCTTTGGCTGCTTACTAAATCGATCCAGTTTTGTTGCTACTCTTAATATTTTGCAATGCTGTTGTTTAGTTTATCACCGAACGCGCACGCTGTTAGTGGTATTTATCCCGATCCTGGCTAATCTTTGCGCCAATTATCGGTAGTCGCACTGCGATCGTCAAATCGCTCGTCATCAATCTGCTGTGGCGATCCCCAGTGCCCAATGAACCACAGCCGGACTCTCGATCCGATCGGTTTTGGATACTGCATGTTTTTGGTCTAAATACGTCCGTAATTTAGCGCGAATTGCCCGATTTTCTAGGGCTGCGAGGACTTGAGTTGCCGAATGATAGCGATCTGCTAGCGAAATTTGTGTCATTTTACTAATAATTTGACTCAAATCCTCACAAATATCCACGTTATCCGCCCACATCAGTTCGCAAGTATGCGGATCTACGGGCAATTGACTCGGTTCTTTGCCGACTAGCAGACAAATACAAGTCATCCCCAGCGCGTAAATATCGCTAGCATAGACAGCACGATTGGCGAGTTGTTCTGGCGGTGCGAATCCTGATGTCCCGATCGATCTACTAGCATCGCTTATCGTTCGATCGCCAGAAATCGCACTCGCAGCATCCAGATTTTTAACACTACCAAAATCTAACAACACAAAGCGACGATCGGTTTGGCATAAAATAATATTTTGCGGCTTGAGGTCGCGGTGAATCAGATGATGCGAGTGGATGTACTCCAACAATCGCAGCATCTGTACCAAAAAGTTTTCTACCTGCTCGGCTGTGAAGGGCTGCTGCTTTTGAATAGTCTGCGCCAGCACGACCCCTGGAATGTATTCTTCGACTAAATATCGATCGCGACCCAGCTCGAAGTAGTCTAGTAAAGTGGGAATCTGTGCGTGGGTGCCCAAACGACTCAGCATCAGTGCTTCTAATTCAAATTGCCCACGCGCGATCGCGACAAGTGCCGGATCGTTAAATTTCGGTGCAAACTTTTTGATAACGCACAAAGGCTGTCCCGGTAAGTAAATATTCCGCGCTAAAAAGGTAATTCCAAAACTAGTGCGACTTAAGATCGCCTGAATTACGTACCGCTTTGCTAAAATCTCGCTGTCATGCTTGCTCCATTGCCCCGAAGACTCATCACAGCTTGCTGTCATCCAAGTTGAGGAAGTTGTTGCAAAACTGTCTGGGCTAGCAGATGTACTGGCGGCAGGATCGGTCATAATATGGTCGATCGGGTTAGTACCGATACAACTGAAACAGTATATAGTTCAACATCATACTGGTTCTACTCCAGAGCACTCTCAGCCAATTCAAGTATTTTTCAGAGTTTAATCCCATTGGTGCTAACTCGATCGCCAAAACAGACGAATTCGATCGCACCAGCAGTTCGGAAGCTTCCCTAAAAGTCAAACATCCCCGACTTCTTGAAGAAGTCGGGGATGTGGTGCTAGTAACTAGGTTTTGGACGGCTATTTAGTTGCTATCGATCGACAACAGCATTTCTGTTCCACCAAGGTAACCCCGCTAACGTTATGCCTAAATAATTAGCTGACAAATCGATTAAATCAAAGGATCGTAACGGCATCCAAATTTGGGAAATTTCTTCTACTGTGATGGCAACTGCCACGATCGTGCCACCTAACAAGATTTTGAGCCGACCGATTTTCATCTTGCGACCGCTCAACGCATGATTGAGTAAAAATGTCAATAGACCAATTAAAACTAGATGCCCCCATTTATCGCCAAAGGGCAAGCTATCTACCAAGCTGGTGATACTGGTAAGTCTCCCAACGTTGCTACCAACAATGATGCTAGCTACAAATAGGAAAAATAAGGAAAAAGGTAGCCAGCGTTTTAGGCGCATATTAATTATAAGATTCGATCGGTAATTTCTAGTTAAACAACAGCTACCCATCTGTGTCCAGATAGATCGGATCGATCGGGCAAAATGTATTAATTGTCAGAGTCAAATATTGTCAATTATCTTGCTTATTCTGGAACCGCCCTGCTTTTTAAGGAGAAGATTGATATCTAAACTGGATTCTGGCGCAACCACACGAATCCGGCGATCGCAATACCTAGATAATTTGCCGAGAGATCGACAACATCGAACGATCTCGATGGAATCCAGATTTGGGAAATTTCCTCGATCGTCATGACTACTGCCACGATCGTGCAACCTAATAATAGTTTGAGACGACCGATGTTAATTTCGCGACCGTCTAGCGCATGATTTAGTAGATATGTCAAGAAACCAATTAAGATTAAATGTCCGCACTTATCTCCAAACGGCTGAGTGTTCACCCAGTGGGTAATTGTCCCCAGCCGTCCTAAATTGCTACCAAAAATCGTGCCAGCAACAAAGATCGCAAATAATGAAAAAGGTAACCAGCGTTTGATTAGCATTTTGTCAGATCCAATAAACGATCTACCTAAAGCTCCGAAATCAGCTCTCTGCTCTTGCTGGAATTGAAAGATGTTGCAGTTCCATCGGGAACGCGTTACTTTTTGAATAATTTTTGCCGAATCTGAGCGACGAATCGATCGAATTCTGGTAACTTGAGCTGAGACACGATCGCGGCAAATACAGCGAAACCCATGCCACCAGAAAGGGCTAGTTGCACCAATAGCGTAAGCGTATTGCTAACGGGGATAAACTGCTGCCAGCCGTAACTTATGCCCCATGTTACACCACCTGCCACCGTGCTGGCCAGGAAGATGCCCAGTAATGGCACAAATCCTCGCCATGGTAAACCATTCAAGCGGCGATCGAGCAAAAATAGCATTACCGAGAACGAAATCAGATTGATGCAAACTGTCGATAAGGTAATTCCCGCCGCACCAAAGGGTTTCCAGAATAAGTAGTCAAACAGGAAGTTGAAGAAGATATTTACCACGCTGATCTTGAATGGCGTACTGCCATCGCCGAGCGCGTAAAATACCCGCACCAGAACATCTCTCCCCAGAAAGATAAACATCCCCAAGCTGGAGGCGATTAAAATCGATCCGACGAGCTGAGAGTCTTGAGTTTTGAACGCGCCGTACTGATAAACTGTCTGGACGATCGGGAAAGCCAGAGCCATCATTACCGCACTCAGGGGCATCATGGCAATCCCCGTCAGCAGCAAGCCTTGTCGAATCCGATCTTTGAGTTGAGTCCAATTTTGAGGATCGGCTAGGCGCGAAAATTCGGGCAATAGCGAGACTAAAATAATGTTGGAAATAATCCCCAGTGGCGTCTGAATTAATAATCCCGAATATTGCATCGCCGAAGCCGCACCAGCAATCCCCGACGCAAATGCCAGATCGATAAATAGGTTAATTTGCAGCGTACCAGAAGAGAAGGTCGCAGGGCCGAGAATTTTGAGAACATCTTTGACACCCTGTCGCCGCCATTCTAGGCGCGGTTTAATCGTGCCCAAACCCACCCGCCATTGGGTAATCACTTGCATCAGCCATTGCAACAGCGCACCGATTAAGGTAGTACCTGCGAGGACTTTTCCAGCTAAGAGGGCATTTTCGGGGAGCATAATTTTTGGCCCCAAATAGATTGCCAGGATGCCGACCCCAATAATCGTCGTAGAGCTAGTCAGCAGGGGACTGATGGAGGGTAGCCAGTAAAAATCTGCCGAACTGAGGGTACCGAAACCAATGCCGATAAAGCCTGCGAGCACGGCCATTGCGGACATGATTTGCAACTGTTCGATCGCGCATTGACGCACCAACGCACCGCGTGCCACATCGCTGCTGAGAGAGAGATTGGGAGCGACAATATCGATCGCGTTACCAGCAAAACAGAAGATTGCAATACTCACGCACAATAGAATTATCCCGACGATCGTGGTAATTGTCTCGACGATCGGTGCTACTTGCGATTTATCTTTTTCTTTAGTCAGGACGCTGACGATCGCGCTATGAAATGGCCCGTTAATCCCACCGAGTAAAATTAACAGAAATCCCGGAATCGCATAGGCATAAGCAAATGCTTCGGTGACAATCCCATTACCAAAGGCAGCAGCCAGAGCGATCGATCGCACTAACCCGAAGACTTTGCTAATTAAGGTGGCGGCGGCGACGATTCCGGCAATGCTGGCGATCGATCGAGTTGGTTTCTTCGATTCAGTCACAAATTAGTTGGGAGTGGGGAGTTGGGAGTGGGGAGTTGGGAGTTTCACCCAAGCGGTAGATTAAATACCCAACTATCTTAGATCGAGTTGTGAATAAATGTGTGCCCAGAGATCGATCGGCGAGTCCGCCGTCTTTTTGGATTTAGACGGCGATCGTCGCTTAAACTAGATAATTAAGCCATCGTTCGCCGTTGGCATAGCCTCTTCGAGAACGAGAATCGATCCCCAATGCGCCGTTTTCCCGCCAATATCCAAAACTTACTACTTATCGGGTTAGGATTTCCGATCGTCGGACTCAATGTCTGGGTATTGTCTCAATTTTTTCGATATTTCGAGCATCTGATTACCATTTTAACGATCGCCGCACTGATCGCATTTTTACTCAACTATCCAGTCAAAATTCTCGAACAAGTAAATGTTCCCCGCTTGCCTGCGATCGTCTGCGTGTTGTTAATTACGCTCGCACTATTCATTATTTTAGGTGTAACGGTCGTACCCAACGCGATCGAACAAACCACCGAATTAGTCAGGCAAATACCAGAGTGGATTCGGGCGAGTAACGAGAATATTAATACTTGGGAAGAGTGGGGTAAAGGTAAAGGTTTACAGCTCGATTTTAATGTACTGAGATCTCAGATTAATGCCAAAATCGATACCCAATTGCAAATTATTGGTGCTGAGGTAGTTGGCTTGGCTGTAGGTACGGTATCGGGTGTAATCGATACGCTGTCGATTATCGTGTTGTCGGTCTATATGTTGTTATATGGCGATCTATTATGGTTTGGCATTGTCGCAACTTTACCAGAGCGAATCAGGCTACCTTTAAGCGAATCATTAAGAGAAAATTTTCAGAACTTCTTTATCAGTCAGCTAATCTTAGGGACGTTTATGGCCACGACCCTGACTGCGGTTTTCTTTTTCTTAAAAGTCCCCTTTGGATTATCATTTGCAATTTTTATCGGAGCTACAGAATTAATTCCCTTTATCGGGGCGAGTTTGGGCATCGGACTAGTCACGATCGTGATTATGCTCAAAAACTTCGGATTGGGAATTTCGGTGTTAATTGCGGCGGTAATAGTTCAACAAATTAAGGATAACTTATTAGCACCGAAATTAATGGGTGAATTCATCGGTTTAAATCCGATCGCGATTTTAATCTGCTTGCTCGCTGGCGGTCAAATTGCCGGATTATTGGGCGTGATTGTATCTGTCCCGATCGTAGGTACGATCAAAGGCACGATCGATCTGATGAGCCAACCACCCCATAGTTTAGTGCCACAACCAGAATATGCTGGAGAATCGCTCGATAGTGAGTAAATGGGTGGATGAGTGGATGGGTAATGGGTAATGGGTAATGGGTAATGGGTAAAAGAACAATTCTCACTCC
>NZ_PVWO01000292.1 GCF_003003845.1 Chamaesiphon polymorphus CCALA 037
ATCCATAACGTATATTCTCCAACATGGTTAAACCCGTAATTTTGACCGTTGATGATGATGCTGACGTGCTGCAAGCCGTAGCGCGAGATTTACGACAGCAATATGGCGATCGCTTTCGGATTATCCGTGCCGATTCTGGTGCAACGGCGATCGAAGCCACCCAAAAGCTCAAACTCCGCAACGAACCCGTCGCCCTATTTCTGGTCGATCAGCGGATGCCCCAGATGAGTGGTGTCGAGTTCCTAGAGCAAGCATTACAGATTTTTCCAGAAGCCAAGCGGGTGCTGCTGACAGCCTACGCCGATACCGATGCTGCAATTCGCGCTATCAATAGTACCCAAATCGATTACTACCTGCTTAAGCCTTGGAATCCACCAGAAGAGAAACTTTTCCCAGTCTTGAACGATCTCTTAGATGATTGGTTGGCGAGCTTCCGTCCTGCTTTTGATGGCATCCGCGTCATCGGCAATCGGTGGTCGCCGCAGTCCCACGATATGAAAGACTTTTTGGCACGAAATCAAATCCCTTATCAGTGGTTGGATATCGAGCTATCCGAGGCAGCACAGCAACTTGCCACCTTTGCCAACTGCGATCGCTTATCCCTCCCGCTAGTGCTTTTTAGCGATGGTAGCAGCTTAATTCAACCCTCGATCGCGCAAGTGGCCGAGAAAATTGGCCTCCGCACCCAAGCCGAAAAGCCCTTCTACGACCTGATTATCGTAGGTGGTGGCCCCGCTGGACTAGCTGCTGCGGTCTATGGGGCATCCGAAGGACTACATACAGTAATGATCGAACGAGAAGCTCCGGGCGGACAAGCAGGCACCAGTTCGCGCATTGAAAACTATTTGGGCTTTCCCTCCGGCTTGAGTGGCAACGATTTAGCCCGACGCGCCGTAACTCAAGCCCGACGCTTTGGCGTCGAGATTCTCAGTCCTCAAGAAGTAACGGGAATTCGGGTCGAAGATCCCTACCGTTTTATTACCTTGTCAGATGGCAGCGAGATTAGTTGTCACGCGCTAATTTTGGCTCTGGGCGTTTCATGGCGACGGCTGGATGTACCCGGACTCGATCGACTCACCGGAGCGGGAGTGTACTACGGTGCGGCGCAGACGGAGGCTCTAACTTGTCAAGGAGAAGACGTCTATATAGTTGGCGGTGCCAATTCTGCCGGACAAGCGGCCATGTATTTCTCGAAGTATGCGCGGCAAGTGACGATGCTAGTGCGGGGTGAATCACTCACCAAAAGCATGTCGCAATACTTAATCGAGCAGATTGCCGAAACGCCAAATATCACCGTCCAGCCGCACTCTAGCGTGGTGGAAGCCAAAGGGGAAACGAGTTTGGAAGCGATCGCGATCGACACTGCGGGTGAAGTAAAAATGGTACCCGCAACATCACTATTTATCTTTATCGGTGCCGTCCCACGCACGGAATGGCTCCACGGTGCGGTAGAGTGCGACGAACGCGGCTTTATCTTCACTGGAGCCGCGCTCAAAACTGGTACCAGCCAACCGAGCACTCATCGTCCCAAGGGTTGGCGACTCGATCGCGATCCCTATTTGCTAGAAACTAATATTCCTGGCGTGTTTGCAGTGGGTGATGTCCGACATGGTTCGGTCAAGCGGGTGGCTTCGGGTGTCGGCGAGGGGTCGATCTGCGTTCAGTTCGTGCATCAGTATCTAGCCAATGTCGGATCTTAGACAACACTTCTCGTTTAAGAACTGCTAGCGACTGAAGTCGCCGCTAGTGATGCAAAGTCCGCCTACGCGGACTAAGTAGCTTTTAGATTAACAAAAGAAGTATCGGGATCTTAAAGTCATAGATGCTGAGAGCGGACAAACTGACACTGTTAAGGTTGAGTGATGACACAACAGGAATTAGCCGAACTAATCGATCGAACGAGCCGATCGAATACTATTACTTCTCTCGATCTGACCGATTGCGAACTTAGCTATTTACCAGATAGTATTGGTGAATTAATCAATTTAAAATATCTCATTTTAACTAACAATCGGCTAGAACAGATACCAGATAGTATCGGCAATCTCGTCAATCTGTGTCAATTGCATTTGCAGAGAAATAAGCTTAGTAGCTTGCCAGATTCGATCGCGAGATTGGTAAATCTCAGATTTCTGAGTTTGCATAATAACAATCTGAGTGCATTACCCGATAATATTGGCAAACTATTAAAATTAGCTCGCATAGAACTGGAAAATAATCAATTAACTGCTCTACCAGAAAGTATCGGTCGGCTGATAAAATTGAAAGAGTTAAATCTCAGTAATCAGCAATTAACTAAACTACCAGAGTCAATTGGCAATCTAACTGCATTAATAAACCTCGATCTAAATCAAAATAAATTAACTCAACTTCCACAAGATATTACCAATCTCACCAAATTAAAAACATTAGAGTTGTCTGGAAATCAGCTAAAAGAGCTACCCGATCGAATTGGCAATTTAATAGAATTGACCGGGCTGTTTTTAGCAGGCAACAAGCTGGAAAAATTGCCAAATAGTATTGGCGATCTTAGTAAACTTGTCGGATTAACATTGGACTATAATCGGTTAACTAGCCTACCAGACAGTATTGGCAACCTGACGAGGTTATCTTACCTAGATTTAGAAGGAAATCAGCTTCGCGCACTGCCTGAAAGCATGGCTAATCTCCGTATAGTCGAGCTAAATTTGAATGATAATCCATTAACAGATTTATCGATCTTGCAGTCGTTACCGCAACTAGATACTGTTTGGTTCTTTGGTGTCGATTTACCCCGTCGCTATTGGACGAAGTTGAGCGAGTGGAAACCTGAGTGGCTATTGGACGAAGATAATGTCGAGATTAGGCAATTAATTATTCAGACGTGTGGATACGATCGAATTTGTCAGCAATTAGGCGCGATCGAGTTAGATAGTTGGCGAGAATATACGTTACTAAAAATTGATGACATAGATATAGAAGCGATGGTATTACTAAAGATGACTTGTCCATCAACCGCACATATCCACATTCTACGGGTACCGCCAGAGATGACGAGTGCAGAGGCGGCAATTACTTGGGTAAATCATGGCATTCATCCTGACAAGTTTGCCGTGCAAACATGAGAGGACTTTGGATGAGAGTAGATTACGTGTCAGCATACCAAATTTGAAATCATAGTGCTTAGTCGTCAATCGCCCTGAAATGAATTTCGGGCTAATAGCAAAAGTTCACTGAAGTGAACTAAAATAAAAATATTTTAGGAGAATTAATTCACTCTGCTAAATCACCCTTTTTAAGGGGAATAAGAATCCGGTTCCCTCATCAAAAAGGTCGTATGGGTGGTTTCATACACCAGCATAAATATCTTCAGTTCACTGAAGTGAACTTTCGCCGTTAGCCCGAAATTCATTTCAGGGCGATTGACGACTAAGCACCAGAATTTGTGCATTCTTATTTTCTTATATGAAACCACCCGATCGATGCGCCGCTGTCTTGTCGTTTTTTTTATTCGGAGGTTCCCTCCGAATAAAACCGCCGCTTTTGGATTATGCGAGACAGCGGCGCAGTGTGGGCGATTGAAGACTAAATACTAGGGTTTTAGATTTTATTCCCTAGCAATTAACCTCAGACTTCCGCAGGAAGTTTAACGATTTCGAGAACGACGCTCCGATGATTCCGATCGAATAGATGCATCATCTTGCTGTCTGATTTCGCGGATTATCGTCGTTCTTTGAGAATTACGAGTTTCAGTCCCCTCGGCTCCGATATTACTGCGGCTAGATGAGTTGTCGATCGTAACTCGATCGCGAGTACGTTCTGGGAGCGATTCAACTTGTCGAATTGCCGAATTGTTATCGATAATTACCTGTTGTTCTCGCCACGATCGATCTGGTTGCGTATAAATTTGGGGATTGGATGTATTATTAACGCTCCCTTGTCGAGCGCGTTGGTGGACTACTTGTCGATCGGAATCTCGCTCCGAGTTGGGAATAACTTGGATGGTTTCGGAGTTATCGATTACTTGGCGAGTGCGCGTGCGCTGTGGGGTAGCGTTGACTCGATCGGTTGCGGTATTGTCGATGATAACTCGGCGATTTGTCGATTCAACTGTTGAGTTATTCGTATTTAAAATAGTGGTTTGACGATCGCTATTATTGCGACGGTAGTTGGGGTTAACTTGGATGACTGTGGTAGAATTATTGACAACTTGCGGCTGGTTGTAATAGACATTATTAGAATAGTTGTAGAAGATAGTTTGCGTGTTATAAACTACCCCGCCCCGATGATAATAACCGCCGATAAATAGAGGATGAAAAATAACGATCGGGCTGTAATAAGCGATCGAGATCCGATAGTCTTTGCTAGCGTAGTGGGGATTGAGTAAAATCGCCCGATCGAAATCTGTTGAAGCTGCATGACGATCTCCTAACTCCGATCGAATCGCACCGCGATTGTAATAAGCACCCGCATGGTTGGGATCGAGTGCGATCGCCCGATTATAATCCTCGATCGCACCTTGTTTGTCGCCTAGTTCCGATCGGACGACGCCGCGACTATAATAAGCCGCGCCATAATTAGGATCGAGTGCAATTGCGATGTTGTAGTCAGCCAACGCACCACGTTTATCGCCTAATTCATAGCGAGTCGCACCGCGATTGTAATAGGCTTGGGCAAATTTATAATCGATCGAGATCGCGCGTGTATAATCTTCGATCGCACCGCGTTTATTGCCCAACTCGTATTTAATGGCACCGCGATTGTTATAAGCTTGAGGGTATTTTGGATCGATTTCGATCGCACGATTGAAATCTGAGAGCGCGCCTTGCCGATCTCCCAACGCCGAGCGTACCACTCCCCGATTGACATGTGCCAAAGCATACCGAGGATTGAGTTGAATCGCGCGGTTATAGTCAGCTAAAGCACCACGTTTATCGCCCTTGCGATATTTAATCACTCCAGCCGCCAAAAATCGCTCTGCGGTAGAAAGGC
Source organism: Chamaesiphon polymorphus CCALA 037 (assembly GCF_003003845.1). Taxonomy (GTDB): domain Bacteria; phylum Cyanobacteriota; class Cyanobacteriia; order Cyanobacteriales; family Chamaesiphonaceae; genus Chamaesiphon; species Chamaesiphon polymorphus. The sequence continues at coordinate 4,972 of NZ_PVWO01000292.1, forward strand.
GATCTTGCTTCTGTGCTAATAATGGACGCTTGGCATACATAGCAGCTCCCCCGATGCCATTTTGCTCGGCAGCATTAGTCAGGGGTTGAAATAGCGCGATCGTGATGATACCTAAACAAGTAGGAATCAGTCTATTCATATTATTAAGTAGGTAGGCGGAATTAAATATAAGATGCCAGCCTTCTGCCCTCACCCCAGCCCCTCTCTTGGTGTGCTTAACGCCTTTGTCTCCCCACGGTTGAGCGCACCGCTCCCAAGTCTGGGAGCGGCAGGGTAAATTAAGTGTGAGGGCATAAAATCTAGAACCCTTATCTTTATTCTTCAATCGCCCTGAAATGAATTCCTCGATCTCAGCAAAAGTTTATGAAATGAACTAAGATCTTTTCCTTTATTGATGCAAACCCTCTTTTCGATCGACAAGCACGATTTTCAGTAAATTAAGCTTTGTATGCAAGCAACGACACTGACGAAAAAATGTGGATATTGTTCCCCTATTTTTCAAGATAGATCGCACTCGATCGCTTTTATTTTAAATCTGTAATCTTGCTAAAGTTTTAAAACATATTGGCACGATCGAACCGCTGATATTAACTGCATTCACAGTGAAATTCCGAGGATTTGCATTTGCAAATCTAGATTTCAGATTCGCTAATTGCATTTTAATATTTGAAAAGCGGATATATAGAGAAAATGTCCACGATTAACGTTTTGACAAAATTATATGTGCGACGCTAATAAGTAAATCGACATTATTATTGATGTGAGGTTCGATCGTGTTTGAATTACTAAGCTATAAAAAATTTCGGGACACGCCGAGCGTGCGTTTCTTCGATATTACCGTGCCTGAGTCCAACGTTCGCGACCTCGTAGTACATCAAGGCCCTGCCGTAAGTCCGCCAGACAGCACCGCAGGCTACTGGCAATTTTATCTCCATCCCCATCAGGAGGACAATCTCTTGGCCATCTCTGGGGGTCGGACATTTTATCTGGTCAATTTTACTTGGAACTATCCCTATCATATCGTGCGACTGGATGCCGATCGAGAGATTCTGCGGATTCCTAGGGGTACATTCCATCGTTCTGTATCCGATCGACATGGTTCTGTCATCATGAATCAAGCCGTGCGCGATACTGAGGCTAGTATCGAGTCAGAATTTCGCGTCTACGATAGCGGCAAAATTCCGCGCTTATTACAGGTGACATCTGCCTCGGCACCGTTACCCAAGTTGCATGGATTTCAATGGTAAAGACGATCGAAACTCAAGCTAGACAGTCTCAGGCAATTTTGGATTTAGCGGATGCTTTCCGCCAGGGGAACCCGTGCCGAGCAGCGCATCCGCTAAACCTGGAAGGAACCTCCAGAGCGCAATTATCAACGATCGATTCTTAAACCGATCTTCATAGAGCAGGAGAGCCAATTTAATGTCGCGCGCAAACTATTTTAGCAATTGCAAGAGCCGCTCAGGGTAAAGATCGTAGCGATCGATCGAGAAAAATGCGGTCGCAGACGATCGAATCGGACTAAGTTTAGTGAATGTTAAGAGAATATGCGTTCTCTAGCAACTCTATGACACCTCCAACCATAATCGATCGCAGTCAAAATACCTACGATCCCTTACAGCTCCAGCATCAAGAAGAGCTAGCTATCGCTCGCAGACAGATTAAAAATGCCTTTCAAGCCTGCATGTTTATCGGTGGGATGACAACTATCTTGTGGCTAGCATTCGTTCTCAGTGGTAAGGAACCAGGCTGGAGCCTGTTGTTGTTCTTTAATGTCGTATTGTCATTTGGGATGGGGTACGGGATCTCTCGCTACAATCAAACCTGTGCCAAGATAATGTTCGGTTACTTTCTCTTGGATAAGATCGTACAAGTCTGCATGGGTCAATTTGCAGGCATAGTTGTGGCAGCGATATTAGTGAAGTACTTATGGGATGGAATTATCGGCACGGACAGCTACAACTACTTAATGTCTCAATCCGAGTATGGCATCCCTGTCGCGGTAGCAACGACTCTAGATCGCACTAGATCGCCAGAGCCGCCAACAGCACCACCGACACCCTCTCAACCATTAAATCCGACACCAGAATTATTAGCTTTATGCGGTGGCGATCGATCTCAAGCCCAATGGCTGTTATCTCAGCTTAAAATAAAGCATCCAGGTAGATCTCCAGAATGGTACGATCGACAAGCAATCGAGCAATTAACCCCTCACGCTTCCGATCCTCTAGATCCGCCAGAGAACGACGAAAAATTATCATAATAGCCTTCCCGATTAGATATCTGATTCTCTACACCTCTTTTTTCCCACGCACCCCCTCTCCCC
>NZ_PVWO01000293.1 GCF_003003845.1 Chamaesiphon polymorphus CCALA 037
CATTAGCTGTACTCTACATTCTGGCTTTCGGGGTGGCTTTATTTTCCCGCTGTTCTACATTGGCTCGGTGGTGGGTTTGGCGATTTCGTTAGGCTTCCCCCAAATCCACCCAACGATCGCGATGGTATGTATGATGGCGGCAGTAAATGTGGCAATTACCAAGACTCCGATTAGCAGTACGGTGATTCTGAGCGTAATTGCCGATACCTCAATGGTACCTGTGATTGTGATTGCCAGTCTGACTAGCTTCTTGCTTACTACCCAAGTATCGCTGATTAAAACCCAGCGATCGCGGACGGTAACAGCCGGAGAATATCAGCCCACCGCCAAGATGCCCGCGCCTGTGATCGCGGCGGGGGTGGTTACACAGGCGTAAATACTGAGTTAGGGATCGGGATATTTGCTTCGTTCCAGCACCGCCACCGATTGTGTCTTGTCGCGCTAAACCGTCGGGAAACCCGACGAGCGCGCGCCGCAAATCGGGGCTAGTATTACAAAGTCCGCCTACGCGGACTGAGATCCTAGTCCGCGTAGGCGGACTTCGCGCTATGAGCGGCGGTTTCTAACCGCTGAGGTTATCGGTAGCAACTCACGTTAAATACTGAGTTCGATCGGCTGCAAGCAACCTGAGTATAACCATCTTTGACAAAACGAATTATGACTCAACATCCTGCCAGCCGATTCGATGGTGGCATCCCCGTAAAATCGATTGATGCCACCTCCGATCGTCTAGTATCGGCACTGACAATATTACTTACTTCAGTCTGTACGAATACAGAATGGGAATATGGTGAATCCTGGCTGCCAAACCCGACTGGAACCTTGCTAGAACTCAGCCCTGCCTGGTGCATCAATACCAATCTAGATCTACGTAAAGCAATTTCCTGGATGCAGTTTCAAATTTGCAGCCAATCTTTTGTGCTATCTCCAGGTGAAGGATTGCCAGGTCGAGTTTGGCAGTCGCAAAAATTTGAATGGCTGGAGGATGCTTCGGCAGCCTCAGATACCTATTTTTTACGCAATCAAATTGCCAAAGCATTGAGCGTCAGAACTGGATTTGGCGTACCAATTATTGTGAATGCCCAAGTACTGGCAGTAGCTGTTTTTTTTCGATCTAGAACCCGATTACCCCATCCATTGACGATCGCCCAAACTCAAGAGATCGTCAGCAATTTTCAGTTTGAATATTCGCTCTGGGATTCCCAGTTCGATTCGATCGAACGATCTTAAGCGTTATCGATCTAAAAATATGACCCACTCTTCGCGGCGCAAATTCATTTTCACAGCCGGAGCTGCCACTGCCGGAATCTTGACACATGGATGTAACCTCAACTCCCCCGTGCGGATTTCCCAAGCAGCCCCAGCGATGGGTCGATCTTGGTCTGATGCGCCAGAAACAAGTACTGCATCATTAGGTTTTATTGCTCTGACTGATGCCGCGCCGCTAATTATTGCCCAGGAAAAAGGCTATTTTGCTCGATTCGGAATGAAAGATGTGCGGCTCGTGCGACAGCCCTCCTGGGGAGCTATCCAGAGCAATCTTAGTTTGAGTGCTAGTCAGGGTGGATTGGATGGTGCCCATGTGTTGACTCCCATTCCCTATCATTTAGCAGCAGGTAAAACACCCGATGGTATTCCCGTCTCGATGTATATTCTGGCGCGGCTCAATACCAATGGACAGGGGATCTCCCTGGCAAATATCTATCGCGACCTCAATATTGGCATCGATAGTTCAAAGTTGAAGGAGAGCATCGAGCTGGCAAAAGCCAAAGGGCCAGGACTGCGGCTCAAATTTGCCATCACTCATCCTGGGGGTACCCACGATCTGTGGATGCGCTACTGGTTGGCCGCTGGGGGCATTAATCCCGATACGGATGTCTCGATGTTTGTGGTGCCGCCGCCGCAAATGGTCGCTAATATGAAAGCGGGCACGATGCACGCTTTTTGTGTGGGCGAACCCTGGAATGCGCGACTGATTGATGAGCATTTGGGCTATTCTGCTTTAGTCACAGGCGAACTGTGGCGCGACCATCCCGAAAAATCGTTTGCAATGCGGGCGGATTGGGTCGATCGATATCCCAAGGCGACTAAAGCCTTGCTAGTGGCGATTCAGTCGGCGCAAATCTGGTGCGATCGACCGGAAAATAAAGACGAGATGTGTCGGATCGTGGCAGCGAGTCAATACCTAAATGTACCAACAGCCGCGATCGCGCCGCGTGCCAAAGGTGCGATCGACTATGGTAGCGATCGCGTTACTCACCAGAGTCCCTATACAATGAAATTCTGGCAGGATAACGCCTCTTACCCGTTCAAAAATCACGACCTCTGGTTTTTGACTGAAAATATGCGGTGGGGTTATTTACCTCCCGATACCGATGTGCAAGCAATGGTAAATAAAGTCAATCGCGAAGATTTATGGCGGGAAGCAGCAATGACAATTTCGCCATCGATCGCGATCCCGAAAACAACTTCGCGCGGGATTGAAACCTTCTTTGATGGCAACCAGTTTAATGGCAAAAATCCGATGGAATATCTGGCGTTACAGTCGATTAAAAAGCTCGATAAAGTTTGATGATTTAATTATTCCCACTCGTGCGATCGTGGCTAAACTCAAAACTTGTAAACTCAAACAGCAGATCTACCGTGTCATCGAAGTCACCCATCATGACGATCGACTGGGTAAGTTATTTGATGCGTTGATGATTGCGCTAATCTCGCTGAATGTGTTGGCATTCACTTTTGAAACGGTCGATAGTATTTCGATTCCTTACAAAAGTTATTTCAATGACTTTGAGACTGCTTCTGCGATCGTTTTTACCGTTGAATATTTACTCAGATTGTGGACTTGTACTCTAGATCCTCGCTATCGTCACCCAATTTTTGGTCGGTTCAAATTTGCTTTCACACTCCTCTCGATCGTCGATCTTATTTCAATTCTGCCCTATTACTTATTTCTATTCTTCCCCCATTTAGTTTTTGTACGCGAACTGCATTTACTCCGATTGGCACGCCTGTTTAAAATTGGTCGCTATTCCGAGTCGATGCGAACTTTAGGTAAAGTTATTTCCGCCAAACGCGAAGATTTATTTTCGACACTGTTTGCTGTCTTCACGTTACTGATGATTTCATCGAGCTTGATGTACTTCGCCGAACATGCTGCTCAACCCGATCGCTACCCCAATATCCCCGCATCGATGTGGTGGGGCATCATCACCCTCACCAGCGTCGGCTATGGCGATGTTTCACCCATTACCGCGATCGGTAAAATTCTCGGCGGGATTATTGCGGTATTAGGACTGGGTTTAGTCGCACTCCCAGCAGGGATTATTGCCTCCGGTTTTACTGAGGAAGTTGAAAAAAAACGCGCAAAACCACAACGAATTTGTCCCCACTGTGGCGAAGATCTAGACCGGACATTAGAGCGTAAATCCAGCATTGGAGATCGCTTTTAGAGGGTGTTTGAAAAGTAAGTAGGTAGGTGGAATCAAATATTAAACCCATGTAGGTTGGGTGGAGCCTCGAAACCCAACAGCATCAACTCATCCACCCATCCAACCATCTACTCCCCATCAACGCGCTCTAATTGCCAGAGAATTTGGTTGCCTTCGCGGCGGACTCTAGAGACGATCCAATTACGCCACGCCCATCTGTCGCCGCGACTAGTAACCGCACTAGCATTGATATCCATCAGATCGGCTAATTCGGAACTGGCAATCAAATAGCTGCTTTTGGCAATTTCATCTGCAATCCGCAAGGTATCGATCAGATGGTGTAGATGAGCGACTCTAACTTCACGCGGAATATGTTCGGTACTATCGGGATGAATAATCTGTTCTTCTAACATGGGGGCTATGTGCAGATCTGGGAGAGAGGGAATAGGAAGCGGCTCTGAAGGTGTCCGTGTGGCTGGAGCTGGCTCCGATGTCTCGACGATCGAGCGTTGCCGCAATTTGGGTGGCTGACCGCTAGAAAAGCCCCTAGCGATCGTGTCGCAGCGTTCGTTACCGACATTGCCCGAATGACCTCTAACGTGTTGCCAGGAAACGGGTGCTTTAGTTTGAGATTGCACTTGACGATCGAGTCTATCGAGTGTTTCCCATAAGTCTTGGTTGAGAACTGGTTTACCCGACGCAGTTTTCCAGCCTTTTTTTTTCCAACCTTTGACCCATTGGGTGATGCCTTTGATCAGGTATTCACTATCGGTATAGACAACGCATGGTTCGGCTCGATCGTTACTGACAAAAAATTCCAGCGCGGAGATGGCGGCTTGCATTTCCATCCGATTGTTAGTCGTCGCGCTATCGCGACCGCCTAACTCGTGGCAGCTACCATCATCAAAGTACGCAACCGCAGCCCAGCCGCCGGGGCCAGGATTTCCAGAACAAGCTCCGTCTGTATATAAGTTGGTAATTCTACTCATCTGCAATTATACCCCGTGACGATCGGGGGTGTTGGCTGTCTCAGAAAGTGATGATTCGGTATTCCCGATTGGGCTGTTATTCCAAGGATCTTCCGATTTATATTCTAGTTTCGGTGCTGGTGGTGGTGGCGGCGGTGGAGCTTGATGTTCGCTCGAACTGACGATCGTCGAAAATGCAGGTGTTGCCGTGACGGGTGGCATCGGTGGCATTTCTGGCGGCGTGGGACTCGGCGAGGGGATCTCTGGAGACGGTGTGGGGATTTCTGGTGGCGTGGTGGTGGGTATCTCTGGAGACGGTGTGGGACTTGGTGTGGGTGTTACTGGCGGATTGACGGGAATTTCTGGAGGCGGTGTCACTGGCGGTACTGTCGGCGGAATTTCGGGAGTCAGTGGGGGATCCGGCGTAGGTGTAACTGGTGGATGTTCTGGAATTTCGGGATTCGGCGTCGGATTTGGCGTGGGCGTAACTGGTGGATGTTCTGGAATTTCGGGAGTCGTGGTGGGTGGACTGGTAGGAGGGGTGGGAATCTCTGGTGGTGTGGTAGTGGGAATCTCTGGTGAAGGCGTTAGTGGCGTCTCCATGGCAGTAGGTTCGGTCGCGATCGAATTGAGATCGCCACTAACTTGCTGAACTTGTTGCTGCATTTGAGCGACAACTGCATTGATGATAACTTGGGGATCTGTCGTTTCGATCCCAAGTTGAGTCGCTAATTCGGCGACTAAACCCGGATCTTTGTGCAACATTGCCGAAAACTCTTCGAGTGTGATTTCTTGAGTCTCTGAGCCAATCTGTTCTGGTTCCGGTTGCTGGTTAAACGATCGCGGTGGTTGAGAGGGAAATGGATTGTTGTCGAGCAGCAGTTCTAACGGTACGTCGCCAAAATCGCCATCGGCGGCATCGCTAAACTCCAGAATGGGTAGCAAGTTCGGAAATTCTTCAGCTTGCCGATCGAGCAGCCTAGCACCGTATTCTCCCGCGAGATCGCCGATCTCGCCGCAATCGAGTTGTCCTAATTGCACCATCCGTCCGGCTAGTTCATAATTAGGGACGGGGGCTGCGAGTAAATTATTACCAAACTTGTCTAGCCATTCCAACCATTCTGACTTGCGGACTCGCTGCCTAATTTTGTTAAAAAAGCCGATCGCACGGGGTTGTTGCCAGCCATGAGCTACTCCTTCGAGCAACTGCATAAATAGATATTCCCGATCGGTATCATCTAGAGGTGGTAACTCAGCAGTAGGCGCGAATCGATTGCTCGATTTGCTCGCACCTCGCCCGAATAATTTGCGAAACCACCGCATGAATGACTGCCAGATTTTTTTTAACATTTACTGATTCCTTAGATGCACAATTTAGGTACATTCGATCTAGAGTATCGTAGAGGATAGTGCTCGGCAAATCAGCTCGACTGAGACGCCTGACTTTTAGCCACACCTCTTCTCTATTTATCCGCAGATGGCATATATACCTCTACATCATAAATATAGACCACAAACTTTCGCCGATCTGGTCGGGCAAGAGGCGATCTCTACGACCTTGACTAATGCACTGCGGCTGGAGAAGATTGCCCCAGCATACCTGTTTACTGGCCCACGGGGAACAGGTAAAACTTCTAGCGCGCGCATATTAGCCAAGTCTCTTAATTGTATGGCGTCTGATGTACCTACAGCACAACCCTGTGGTAAATGTGACGCGTGTAGCGCGATTGCCGTTGGTGCTGCGCTCGATATCATCGAAATCGATGCTGCGAGTAATACAGGTGTCGATAATATCCGCGAACTGATCGAGCGCGCCCAGTATGCCCCCGTCCAGTGCCGTTATAAGGTTTATATTATCGACGAGTGTCTGACAGGTGATAGTCTAGTTTTAACCACAAATGGGTTAGCCAGAATCGACGATCGATCGTTACTCGGTCAAAAAGTTTTAAGTTACAACGAAGATCGAGGCACATGGGAGTGGAAACGCGTACTCAGATGGCTCGATCGTGGTGAAAAGTCCACTTTGACGATTAAGACCACCCACCGAGAACTTAGCTGTACTGGCAATCATTTACTCAGGACGGATCGGGGATGGATAAAAGCGCAAGATTTGCAAGCGGGAATGAAGATTCTCTCCCCTCTCGATCGATCCAGCAGCAAGCAGAAGAGCTACGACCGATCTGCGCCTGTATGCCATACACGTTTGGAGACGATCGAATCTTTCAGCCTCGCTGGGCAGGAAAAAGTCTACGATCTGGAAGTTGAGGACAATCACAACTTCGTGGCTAATGGACTCTTAGTTCATAATTGCCACATGCTCACTACAGCAGCATTTAATTCGCTGCTAAAGACTTTAGAAGAGCCGCCCGATCGGGTAGTATTTGTGTTGGCAACTACCGATCCGCAACGAGTTTTGCCGACGATTATTTCGCGGTGTCAGCGATTTGACTATCGGCGGATTCCCGTCGAGGCGATGGTAAAACATCTGACTTATATAGCTGGTAACGAAAGCATTGAGATTGACGCTGCAAGTATCAAGCTAATCGCTCAAATCGCTCAAGGTGGTTTGCGCGATGCCGAAAGCTTGCTCGACAGGCTGAGTTTACTCAGTGGCGAGATTACACCCGATCGAGTCTACGATGCGATCGGTTCGGTACCAGAGCGGGATCTACTCGATATTTTACAGTCGATCGATCGAGCCGATCCGGAGCAGTTACTCGATCGCACGCGCCAGATTCTCGAACGGGGAAAAGAACCCCTCACCGTACTCCAAAATCTGGCAGGCTGCTACCGCGATCTGACGATCGCCAAAACCGCTCCCCAGCGTGCCGATTTAGTCGCTTTAACCAGTGAAAGTTGGACGGAACTGACCAAAATTGCTCAGACTTGGCA
>NZ_PVWO01000294.1 GCF_003003845.1 Chamaesiphon polymorphus CCALA 037
AAAACTAATTACTCCGACTTTTTTCATTACCAATCAATTTTTGAAAGACTATTCTCCTACTTTTTCAGCAAGCCCTACGTGGGCAATTGTCCCCAGCCGATGGGTATTAGTGCTGTCTGGAGTTCACCCGCGATCGATGACTCGACGCTAATCGAGTGGTTGAATGCAATTTAGATCGATCGGTGCGAATAGCAAAAGCCAGCTCTAGATGTTCTAGAGCTGGCTTTTGTTTGGGGGTTAGATGTTAGTTTTGCTCATCGGTATCGTCGAGAAACAAATCATTTTTTCCTTCTAGCTCAATTGCGTCAATCCGCAGTTTTTCCTTGTTGACAAGAGCCTGAAGCTGTTCCATGTAGGCGATCGCGTTTGGATTTTCTAAGATACGATTAGATTCTTCAAGTTTATCGATCGCATCTTCTTGTGCTTTATCCGAAAAGAAAATGTATTTTTCTTCAGTGCTAATATCTTGTGCTGCGGGGTAAGCCTGAACAAAATCAAGCAGCAAAAAAGGATTTTCAGCTTTAACCAAACTTCCAAAACAAACATTCTTAGCGATTTTTGCCGATCGTAAGCTATATTCTCGTAATTTACGCTCAATCAACCACTCGAAATGCTTGGCATCGCAATGTATTAATGTCCAGAAATGAGGAGGCACAAAGCCTGTCAAGGTTTCTTCTATTAGCTCCCACTCATCTTCTGGGTGCATCATCGAACAATTTTGCAATAGTTTTAGCTGCTCGAAAGAGAGGCTTTCAAGCAGATCGGAGTACTCTTGCTTGGGTTTTGGCTTTTGATAGCCTAACTCATGCTGAATCCAAGCTCGGATTCCGATCGCCACAAAAGACGAAAGTACTGCTTTCGCCTGCTCGGTACAATTTTCTTCAGCGTAGAACGCATAATATTCAACTATTACCGCAAACGCAAGATCGGGGATTCCAACCTGAGAATAATTGGAGAAGTTCGCACCCTTAAAACCTCTATCAATAAGCATTTCAGCCATTTTAGAAGGTGAGAAGTTCGCACCCTTGAACTTGAGGTTAGATCTTAATGCTGAATCCGAGATCCCTAATGCTCTCGCAGCCCCGCGAATAGTAATAGAAGATTGACCTTCCGAAGTCAGCTTAAACTCTTTCTTGATATCGTCTGGTATGTGTATAATAGACATGTTAGATTTACTAGTTGAATTTAGCCACAGAGCGCGGTTCCAGCTTTCGAGGTTGAGCCGCGCTTTTGTGTATTTGCATAAATCTATTATATCACAAACACTACTTTTAGCTTGATTAATTTGGCTGGGTTGCTAACAATTTAGATAAAATTCAGAGTTTGTATTACACGATTCCTAGTGAAAAATAACGAAATTAGGCGACAAATTTGGTATGTTTGTAGTAAACCCTCAAACTATTATGTAGAGTCTGTTTGAGCTTACTTACAAAGTTAGTGGCTATTTTAGAATAGTTACTTACATTATTGGTGGCTAATCACACTTCAGGGCAAAAAGATTATCGACAGATTAAGTAATAGTTAAAAGAAACTCAAAAGCTAACGCCTGTCATACATCTTCAACAAACGCGATCGTTTTTATACAGCATTCGTTCGCGATTATACAGTTTACTAAGTGTTTAACCGATCGATATTCACAACAATAGCGGGATCGCTCTACCGAATCGGCATTTATTTAAGTTCCTCATCCTGACAATAAAATATGAGTACAGTTAGTGGCACGAATATTCGCTTCGCTCAGTTTAATGCGTCTCTAAACCGTAACGCTGACGGTCAACTGATTAACGATCTGTCCAACCCAGTAATTTCCGACACTAGAGCGATCGGCGCGGCTGACAATCCCAATCGCAACCAGGCATTGCGGGTGCAGCAGGCCAAAAACGCTGCCGAAATCATTCAACGCAATAATCCCGACGTATTGTTGATTAATGAGTTCGATTTTAATGCAGCAAATCCGAGTAAAGCTGTCGAACTATTTATTAATAACTTCCTCAAAGTCGGACAAAATGGTGCTAGTCCGGTAGATTATAAATATTTTTATATCGCGCCCAGCAATACTGGGATTCCATCGGGTTTCGATCTGAATAATAATGGCAGTACCGTTACGACGCTGACCGATGGCATCGGCGATGCTGGTTACGGTGACGACTCGTTTGGGTTCGGTAACTTCCCAGGTCAATTTGGGATGGTGGTGTTATCGAAATACGAAATCGACACGGCAAATGTGCGGACTTTTCAGAATTTTCTCTGGAAAGATATGCCAGGAAATTTACTCACTAACGATCCGACGGTAGATAATCCAGCGACAACCGTTAATGAAAACCTGAATGGTTTCTACTCGGCGGCAGAAATTGAGAAATTGCGGTTATCTTCCAAGAGCCATTGGGATGTACCGATTAAAGTTAATGGCGAAATCGTCCACGCCCTCGTCAGCCACCCCACACCGCCTGTTTTCGATGGCGCGGAAGACCGGAATGGAAAGCGAAATTCCGATGAAATTCGCTTTTGGGCGGATTATGTTTCTCCGGGACAAGGTAGCTATATCTACGATGATAAGGGTGGTAGAGGCGGTATTGCTGGCGGTTCGAGTTTCGTGATTATGGGCGACCAAAATGCCGATCCGCGCGATGGCGATAGTTATAAAAATGCCATCAATCAGTTGTTAGGCAACCCCAATATCAATACCAATTCGATTCCGACTAGTGCGGGTGGGCCACAACAAGCGACACTTCAGGGCTTAATTAATAACACCCAAACTGGAAATCCGGCGTTCGATACGGCGGATTTTGCCGATAGCGGTACCAATCCTGGTAACTTGCGGACGGATTATGTACTGCCTTCAGCCGATCTGAGAATTAATAATAGTGGCGTATTTTGGCCGTTAAATACCGATCCGACGTTTGCGCCTGTGGGCGTATTTAATCCGGCTTTACCTGGTGGCTTCGCGACTTCGGATCATCGGTTGGTATTTGTGGATGTCCAAGCTGGTGTCACTCCGAGCGGTAGATCGGTTGCGAGTTCGGGTTTTGTCGGACAAAAGACATTCGCCACTGGAACGATTCCGGCTGGTGCGGCGGGGAAAATCAATGGCGTGGATGTGCCGCTGGGTGGCTTGTCGGGCGTAACTTACGATGCTGCGAAAAATCAGTATTATGCGATTTCTGACGATCGATCTTCGGATGCACGGTTCTATACTTTTACCCTCAATCCGGTTAATGGCGACGTAACTTTTACCAATGTCGTCCAACTCAAGGATGCCAGCGGTAAACCTTTCGCGCTCAATAGTCTCGATCCTGAAGGCATCGCCCTCACTCAGAATGGCACCGTATTTATTTCCTCTGAAGGTGAGGCGAACCAAGCCGCTGGGCGCGTTTCCAACCCATTTATCAAGGAGTTTTCCCTGACAACCGGACAAGAAATTCGATCGCTCCCCGTATCGACTAAATTCTTGCCCAAAGTCACCGATACCAACGGGAATGGCATCGTCGATGCACCCGATACCCAAACCGCCGGAATTCGGAATAATGCTGCGTTTGAGAGTCTAACCATCTCACCCGACAAAAAAACGTTGTATACAGCTACCGAAAATTCCTTATTTCAGGATGGCACGGTGGCTACGCCGACTACGGGTACTAATTCGCGGATCGTCCAGTACAACTTGGTTACGGGTCAACCCGAAAAAGAATACATCTATCAAACCGATCGAGTCGCCCTGGCACCGATTCCCGCAAATGCCTTTGCTACCAATGGTTTGGTCGATCTACTGGCGATCGACGATCGCGGCACCTTCTTGGCTCTAGAACGCTCGTTCTCTACAGGTGTCCCTGGTACTGGCAATACGATTAAGATTTACGAGGTATCCTTGCAAGGCGCGACGGATATTAGTTCGATCGATAGTTTGGCAAGTCTCACTCCAGCTCAATTAGCCGCTCTCCAACCCGTCCAAAAACGGTTGGTGTCGAACTTAGACGATCTGAAACTGCCCACGGGTACCGATAACATCGAAGGTTTAACGTTTGGCCCCAAACTCGCTGACGGTCGCCAATCGATCGTGTTAGTCAGCGATAATAACTTCAGTCCGACCCAGTTCACCCAGATTATTACCTTGGGTGCCGACTTGGTACCAACTGCCACCCCAACTGTTGAAACTCGTCCCGCGCTCCTAGACGATGGTTCGCTACCCTTCAGTCAGCGGGCGGATGCTGACGATCCGGCGGTGTATGTCAATGCCACCGACTCGGCGAAAAGCTTGGTCGTTACCAGCGTTAAAAATGGCGGTTTGCGGGTGTATGACCTATCCGGCAATCTGATTCAAACCATCAATCCTAGCAATCCTGACATTCGTTACAACAATGTCGATCTGCAATATGGATTCACATTAGGCGGTCAAAAAATCGATATCGCCGTCGCTAGCGATCGCAATAACGATAAACTAGCAATCTTCAAGATTAATCCAGCGGGTACGGGTGGTAATTATCTCGAAAATATTACCGACACCAGTGCAGCGACGATCTTCCAAAGCGCACCATTTACCGCGCCCTTCTCGGCATCATCAACCAGTGCTTATGGCTTGGCACTCTACCGCAGCCCCGTCAGCAACGACTACTACGCCTTCACCACTCGCCGTCAAACTGGCGATGTCGCTCAACTCAAATTGGTCGATAAAGGTAACGGCAAAATCGGTTACGAACTAGTTCGCAACTTCACGGTTCCGTCCTCTTCCACCGCTGGTGCAACCCCGCAAACCGAAGGCATCGTTGCCGACCAAGAAACCGGACAACTATACATCGGTCAAGAAGATGTTGGGATCTGGAAATTTGATGCCGAACCGAATGGTCGCTCGACAGGCATCCTCATCGATAAAGTCAAAGCCGAAGGCGGTAAAAACCTCACTAATGATGTCGAAGGTTTGACTATTTACTACGGTAAAAATGGCACGGGTTATTTACTCGCCTCCAGTCAAGGCGATAATACCTTTGCCGCCTACACTCGCGAAGGTAGCAATAACTTTATCGGACGATTTGGCATTGGCAATAACGGCTCGATCGATAGCGTCCAAGAATCTGACGGCGCAGAAGTCATCAACGTCCCTCTCGGTGCCAACTTCCCCAACGGCATATTCATCACCCAAGATGGTAACAACGACCCTGCCAAAATCGTCGATGGTGAGAATATCAGCACCAACTTCAAATTCGTACCATTTGAAAATATCGCTAATACCTTCCCCACGCCCCTGACGATCGATACTACCAGCTACAATCCCCGCAATCCGATCGCTAGACCCCAAGCTCTGGCTCAAGCCGCTAACTTAGTCTCTGGTACTACTGGTGCTGACAATTTAGTTGCCGGAGTAACCGGATTCGACGGGATTAATGACATCGTATTTACTGGTTCTGGTAACGATAGCGTAGATGTATCGAGCGCAGGTGCCAATGCTCGTAATAACCGGATCGATACTGGTAGCGGTAATGACGAGATCTTTGTTGGCAATAACGATCGCGCTTTTGGTAGTATTGGTGACGATATCCTCGATGCTACCGATGCTACTGGCTACCGGATCTCTGCTGGTGCTGGCAACGATACCCTATTTCTCGGTACCAATGGTCGCGCTTTAGGTGGCGATGGCAACGATAAGTTATTCGTCGGTGCTGGTGGCGGAAATATCCTCTCTGGTGGTGCAGGTGCCGACCAATTCTGGATCTATAACGGTGAAGCTCCTGCAAGTGCGAATACGATCGTGGATTTCCAAATCGGCACTGATGTATTAGGCATTACTGGCGGAGTTAAATTTACCGACTTGACTCGGACTGGTAATAATATCGCGATCGGTGGTAACACGATCGCTACTTTAACTGGTGTCGATACTACGACTCTGACCGCATCTAACTTTGCGTTTATCTAATTCCACTCACACGATCGGCACAACTCGTCAAAAGATGAGTTGTGCCGATTTTTTTCGATTCTCGATCGTCAGGATCGAATAACGTTCGGATTTTCTAATCGATCGCTCCGAAAGAGGGGGTTCGACACGAAATCATATTGCTTCAATTTTGACGATACCTCCCTCAACATTATCGACCTGCAATCGATATCCGCGAAGTATTGCCAATCCTAGCAGGGGTTCCGTCTCTGATTCAGCAATATCGATCGAGCGATACTGACCATCCCAGATGACGGTTCCGGCGTAAAAGTCAAACAGTGTTTTGCTGCCATCCCCCAAGGTCGCTACGTTGGAAGTTCTCCAAGGCAATCCAAGACGAACGATTATTTCAGATGGCAAAGACAAGAATCCATCAAATCCGGTATCAATTACGGTATTGACGAACTCTCGTTGCCCATTCGAGTTCCCGACAACAATGGGAAGCGTTAGTTCATACCGAAAGTTAACAACTCCGTGAATCATTAATCCTTTTTCAGACTCCTCGCTCCAAAATGATAGACAGCACTGTGTCCGATTCGTAGCGTCCAAGGTTGAGCATCCGGCTGGCGTTCAAATAGCCGATCGGTTGCACCCATGACAGTTTCATCGACCTCAAAATCTCCAGTTTCGATATCGATCGCTACAATTTTGCCATCATTTCCGGCTTCGACTTGCTGCCGAATCCCTGACTCATAGAGTTCTTGCCCACGTCGGGCTAACTCTTCTTTGCTATAACGTCGTTGGCGGACTGCCATAGGATCGCTTTGTGTTGTAACTTTGCCCTTCCATTTTAACCCAGTAGTCAAAGGCAGAAGTTTAGATACTTTTGGTGATGAGCGATCTCGCTAATTATGGACAGACCAATTGGACGATCTTCTGATACCCAGCTTCGGGAGTTGCGAAAGCCGAATACGTTTTCCGATTCCCTCCACACTTCCATTGAACGGAATAGTCTTTGGCACAACCAGATGCTGGATCGCCAATAACTGTGTAGTCTACTGTGTAATTACATGAATTGTTTCCGTTACATGCTGATGCAATCTGATTAGTTACATTGCCACGTGTTACACGGCAATTTCCACCGTATGTAGCTTCTACAACCTGAATACCGCTTGCATTCACAGGCTTAGACACAAGTTGTCCACACACAATCTCTCCAGTAGATGTTTTTACACAAGCTTCTTGAGGAGCCGCCATTGTTGGAGAACTAAATGTAGTTACACCCAACGCACAAAGAGTCATCAATGCGTTCACTTTTGAGATGCGAGAAGAAAAGAATGATTTCACAGTAGTACTCCTCTAAGTTTCTTGAGACTCGAACTGAACATCAGTCTGAAT
>NZ_PVWO01000295.1 GCF_003003845.1 Chamaesiphon polymorphus CCALA 037
GACTTGTGTAATCACCGCATTTATAAACGGGAGGCAGCAAAAGCCCCTATCTAATCACCCCACGATCGATATATTAAGTCGCAATTAATTTTCTGGAGATAGCCAATGACTGAGCCAGCAACAGCGATACAGGAACGAGATCTTTCGACACAGAAGGCTCCTCACTGTCGATTTTGTGGTACTGAGTTACGCCATACCTTAGTCGATTTGGGGATGTCGCCACTATGCGAGAGCTTTGTGAGTGTCGATCGAATTAACCAGATGGAGGCATTTTACCCTTTACATGTGCGCGTCTGTGAAAACTGTTTTTTGGTGCAATTAGAGGCATACGTCAGCCCAGAACACATCTTTAGGGAATATGCCTATTTTTCGTCTTATGCGGATTCATGGCTGGCACAGTGTAAAGCGTACACCGATCTGGTAGTCGATCGATTTGGGTTGAATGAAACCAGTCAGATTATCGAACTTGCTAGCAATGATGGCTATCTCCTGCAATACTTTATCGAGAAAAATATCCCGGTGCTAGGTGTCGAACCAGCGACGAATATTGCGGAAGTAGCGATCGCCAAAGGCATTCCCACCCTCAATGAATTCTTTGGGCAAGAGTGCGCTCGTAAATTAGTTGACCAGGGAATGCAGGCAGATCTGATCGCTGCCAATAATGTGTTGGCACATGTGCCAGAGCTGAATGACTTTGTAGCAGGCATTAAGATCTTGCTCGCGCCCCAAGGTGTCTTCACTGGTGAGATTCAACATCTGGTTAAATTGATGGCCGGAAATCAATTCGATACAATTTACCACGAACATTTTTGCTACCACACCTTCACTACCCTAGAAAAAATCTTTGCGGCGCATGGGATGACGCTGTTTGATGTGGAGGAGTTACCTACCCATGGTGGCTCATTACGAATTTATGCTTGCCATGCCGATAACTTATCGCAACCCGTAAGCGATCGCGCCATCGCTCTGAGGGAAAGCGAACGAGCGGCTGGGTTTATGTCGATCGAGCGTTACACCAATTTTGGCGAACGGGTACGCGAAACCAAGCGCAAGATCCTGGAATTCCTAATCGCCGCCAAGCGAGCGGGTAAGACTGTGGTGGGTTATGGCGCACCAGGCAAAGGGAATACACTGCTCAATTACTGCGGTATTCGCACTGATTTTCTGGATTATACGGTCGATCGCAACCCTTATAAACACGGAAAATTCTTGCCGGGAACCCATATTCCGATCTACCCGACTAGCAAAATCCAGGAAACTAAACCAGATTACGTCCTGATCCTACCTTGGAACTTCAAAGATGAAATTATGACCCAAATGAGTGTTATCCGCGAATGGGGCGGTCAATTTGTCGTACCAATCCCCGAATTAACCGTGTATTCCTAAAAAATAAATGATTTTCACCGAAACAGATCTCCAAGGTGCATATACGATCGAACCAGAAAAATTGGCAGACGATCGCGGCTTTTTTGCACGGACGTGGTGTCAACAAGAATTTAGCGATCGCGGACTCGATCCCAACTTAGTCCAAGCGAGTGTTTCTTTCAATCACCAGCAGGGAACGCTCCGAGGAATGCATTTACAACTACCGCCAGCAGCAGAGGTGAAGCTCGTTCGCTGTACGCAGGGTGCGATTTATGATGTCATTGTAGATCTGCGGTTAAATTCGCCCACCTATTTGCAGTGGACGGGTATTAAGCTCACGGCTGAGAACCGTACTGCTTTATATATCCCCCAATGGTTTGCCCACGGATTTCAAACGCTCGAAGATAATACCGAAGTCTTTTACCAAATCTCTGAGTTCTACAAGCCAGATTTGGCTCGTGGTTTTCGCTGGAACGATCCCACGATCGAGATCGATTGGCCGATCGCAGTGACGGTAATTTCCGATCGCGATCGATCTTATCCAGATTACACTCCAGAGTTATTTTCAAACTCCTTGCCGCTCGACATTCAAAGTACATCCGTCGTTGTCGATCTCGTTCCGGTAGACTCCACTCCACCTACTGAATCGATCGAATTACCCGCTCCGCCACAAGTTGGTTTAGAAATGTATGAATTAATTTCCAAGCTATATCCAATTTGCCGGAGTATTACTGGTGATGGCGTTCGCAAAACATTACATATTCTCCAGCAATTTATCCCGTTAGAACTGCACGAGGTACCAACAGGTACCGCCGTATTTGATTGGACGGTACCCAAAGAATGGAATATTAATGATGCCTATATCATCGATCCTCAAGGGCAAAAAGTAATTGACTTTCACGATTCAAATTTACATGTGCTCAACTATAGCATTCCGATCGATACCAAGATGCCACTGAGTGAATTGAAAGAGCATCTATTTTCCCTACCAGATCGACCAGATTGGATTCCGTATCGAACTTCTTACTATCAAGAAAACTGGGGTTTCTGTTTGCGCCATCATGCACTGGAACAATTACAAGATGGTGAATACGAGGTGTATATTAATTCCTCTCTAGCACCTGGATCTCTCACTTATGGAGAGTATTATGTACCAGGAGAAACCAGCGATGAAATATTATTTTCCTGCCATACTTGCCATCCATCTCTTTGTAATGACAACCTGTCAGGCATAGGATTAGCAACATTTTTAGCCAAACAGCTTGAATCAAAACCACACCGTTATTCCTATCGCTTTCTATTCCTTCCTGGCACGATCGGATCGATTACCTGGTTGAGTTTAAATCAACACAAAGTCGATCGAATCGAGCATGGCTTGGTAGTAGCTGGTGTTGGCGATCCAGGACGTTTAAATTATAAAAAAAGTCGTCGTGGCGATGCCGAAATCGATCGAGCAGTTGCCCATATTTTACAACATTCGGGACGAGAATATGCGATCGAAGATTTTTCTCCCTATGGCTATGACGAACGTCAGTATTGTTCGCCAGGATTTAATTTACCAGTCGGTAGCCTGACGAGAACGCCCTTCAATCGTTATCCCGAATATCATACCTCAGCCGACAATCTCGATTTTATTCAGCCGACAGCTTTAGCTGATTCTCTAGAACAATATCTCGCTGTTATCGACATTTTAGAAAACAATTACACCTATCTCAATCACAATCCCCACTGCGAACCCCAATTGGGTAAGCGGGGACTGTATGGCAACTTTGGGGGCAAAAAAAGTACCAAAACTAGGGAAATGGCGATGCTATGGGTGCTTAATTTCGCCGATGGGGGCAACTCGCTCTTAGAAATTGCCGAGCGTGCTAATCTGCCATTTTCTACACTCCACGAAGCTGCTGTCGATTTAGTCGCCAGCGGACTATTATCAAAAATCAACCAATCCTAATTAAGTAGTACTATTATGAAAGTCGTTTTATTTTGCGGTGGACTAGGAACTCGATTGAGAGAGTATTCTGAGACAATTCCCAAGCCAATGGTCGAAATTGGTTATCGACCGATTATCTGGCACTTGATGCGCTATTATGCCCACTTTGGACATAAAGATTTTATTCTTTGCTTAGGCTATCGCGGCGATTATATCAGAAACTACTTTATCAACTATAATGAGTGTTTATCTAATGATTTTGTCCTTTCTCAAGGTGGCAAAAACATTAAATTATATAACAACGATATTGAAGATTGGACGATTACTTTTGTCGATACCGGATTGAATACAAACATCGGACAAAGACTAGTTGCGGTTAAGCCTTATCTCGAAGATGATGACGTTTTTCTGGCTAATTACGCTGATGGACTCAGCGACCTCGATCTGAATCTCTATCTCGATCGGTTTTATAATCAGGATAAAATTGCTAGTTTCTTGTGCGTTCAACCATCCCAATCTTTTCATGTTGTATCGTTAGATCGTGATTCTCTCGTTCAGAATATCGAGCCAGCGACTGATGCCAATCTTTGGATTAATGGTGGTTTCTTTGCCTTGAAAAAAGAAATTTTTGATTATATTCAACCTGGCGAAGAATTAGTGCTAGAACCTTTTCAGCGATTAATCGATCGCAAACAACTGATCGGTTATCGAAATCCTGGTTTTTGGGCTTGTATGGATACACTTAAGGAGAAAATTACATTTGATGAAATGTATGCCAAAGGAGAAATGCCCTGGAATGTTTGGAATTCTCCAGCTAAGATCCGCTCAAATCAAATATTAAAAGGTGGCGTTCCTGGATTCAGTTATGAAAAGCTAGAGATGGGAGCAGGAGAAAGAGATCTACAAACAGAAAATCATATCTAAGCTCGGCAAGAAAAAGTACAACTTATGTTTAAATTAAAACTCGGCGATGGTGATGCACTTGGGCAAGTTTTGTGTATTGGCGCACACAGCGACGATATTGAGATCGGCTGCGGCGGTACTCTGCTGAAACTAATCGATTTATATCCTAATCTGACTATTTACTGGGTGGTCTTAGGAGCAAACGGTCAACGAGAGCAGGAAGCTATTGCCAGTGCTAGTAAATTAATGAAAGAAATCGATCGCAAGCATGTAATTGTCAAAGGTTTTCGCGATGGTTTTTTTCCCTATCAGGGGATGGAAATTAAGGAGTACTTTGAAGAACTCAAACGTGAAGTTGCACCTGACTTAATTCTGACCCACTATCGCGACGATCGCCACCAAGATCATCGATTGATTTCTGACTTGACCTGGAATACCTTTAGAGATCACCTAATTTGGGAGTATGAAATTCCTAAATATGATGGCGATTTAGGTTCGCCAAATGTTTTTATCCATCTTGACGAGGTAATCTGTCGCCGCAAGATCGCTCATTTATTCGAGCATTTTGGAACTCAATCTAATAAAGTTTGGTTTACCGAAGATACTTTTTATTCAATTTTAAGAATGCGGGGCGTCGAATCCAACGCACCCGATCGATACGCCGAAGCTTTTTATTGCCGCAAGATAGTTGTTTAATTAAGTACTAATTAATAGCCAAGCTATTGTGATAAATTCGAGATATCCACCATAGCAACCAAGCTATCAACTATCAACTATCAACTATCAACTGAATGAACGATCGAGTGGTAGTAATTACAGGTGCTAGTAGCGGAATTGGTAAAGCGATCGCATTGACACTTGTCGATCGAGGAGCAACAGTGTGTTTAATTGGCCGAGATTTAGACAGGTTAAAAACGGCAACTGCATCTATCTCAGCACACAAATCCCAGATTTTCTACTATCGAGCGGACTTACTGGTAGATGAAGATATCCACAGATCGATCGAAACTATTCAATCGGCACACCAACGTATCGATCTCCTCATTCATAGTGCTGGTGAGATCTTACTCGGCAATCTAGAAACAGCCCCGATCGCAGATTTCGATCGACAATATCGGCTTAATGTTCGCGCTCCCTATCTCCTCACTCAAAAACTTTTACCTTCACTCAAAGCCAGTCAAGGACAAATTGTGTTTATCAATTCCAGTGTTTGTCAGAATGCCAAAGCCGGAATCGGACAATATACAGCGACAAAACAGGCTTTAAAAGCCATTGCCGATTGTTTGAGAGCAGAAGTCAACATTGACGGTATTCGAGTTGTAAGTTTTTATGTCGGGCAGACTGCTACCCCCATGCAGGAAGCTCTATATGATGCAGCAGGTAGACTCTATCAACCCGATCGGCTGCTCCAGCCTCAGGACATTGCAGACACCGTAATTCATACCATCAGCTTGTCGCCAACGGCTGAAGTTACAGATGTACACATTAGACCATTAACCAAATCGAGCTAGCGACTCAACTCTCACGCTACTTGCAGAGAGCTGGCTTTCAAAGATCGATTTTGGTTGGCTAACTTCGATCGGCAAACCTTTTGGTAAATGCAGATGAACAAAAGTAGGCTCCCGATGATGAGAGTCGAGCCAATACGGTTCGGATAAGCTCCCTATGACCTTTATTAACAGCCTAGATGCCGCAGTGTCTCGTCAATTGAACATGGTGATTTTGGTCTAACCGAACCGTATTGAGAGTCGAGCCATTGTCTCATAATTTGAGAGATGTGTTGTGGTTAAATAGTAGAAGTTTTGGTTCGCATATCGTCTCCTCTAGAGAATCGAGTCCGAGCGATACGTTCTAAGTTGAGATTACAGATGACATTATCTGGCAGACAGGATAACTAAAATTCTACATTTTACCCCCTATTTCTCAATATCGTGAACTTGCGCCTTTTAATTCCATTTTTTGACCCAACAGTAAAAGACTGGTCGTTAACAGCGCGCTTGATGCGGTGGTTAACTTTCTTGTGGATCGCGATCGGCATCCTCGTATTATTTTCAGCTTCTTATTATCATGGGGAGATCGAAAAAAAAGATGGCTTTTTCTATTTTAACCGCCAAATTTTTTATATAATTATTAGCTTAGTTATCTTTAACGCGATCGTCCATTCATCACTCCGTAGAATCCTTAAAATCGCTCCCTGGTTGTTACTGATAATTTTGGCTTTTCTATGGTTGACTGTTTTGACTGGATTGGGTCAAAACACAATGGGGGCAACTCGGTGGATTGCGATCGGCCCAGTCCAGATTCAACCGTCAGAACTAATCAAACCATTATTAGTATTACAAGGGGCGAAACTTTTTGGTAAGTGGGAGCAACAGCCTGTCAAGGTTAAAGCCACCTGGCTGGGGATATTTGCGCTGGTCTTATTAGCAATTTTAAAACAACCCAATCTTAGCACTACATCTTTATGTGGTTTGGGCTTGTGGTCGATCGCTTTTGCAGCGGGGTTACCACTGCGATATCTCGCCGGAACGGCGGCTGGCGGGGCGATGGTAGCGGGGATCAGCTTGATGATGCACTCCTATCAGCGAGCGCGAATGCTCTCTTTTATCGACCCGTGGGCAGATCGTCAGGGTAATGGTTTTCAATTGGTACAAAGTCTTCTCGCGATCGGATCTGGCGGCTTATGGGGCAATGGATTTGGACTATCGCAGCAAAAGCTCGACTATTTACCGATTCAGGATACAGACTTTATTTTCTCAGTGTTCGCAGAAGAATTTGGACTTATTGGTAGCTTCTTATTGGCGATTCTGGTAATGAGTTATGGCACTTTGGGCTTATTAATTGCTAGTCGCAGCCATCACCCCGTGCATCGTCTCGTTGCGGTCGGATCTACAAGTTTTATCGTCATCCAATCGTTGTTTAATATTGGCGTTGCGACGGGAATGTTACCAACAACCGGATTACCGTTACCGATGTTTAGTTATGGGGGTAGTTCGATGCTAGCATCAGTAATCCAGTCAGCACTTCTAATTCGCGTTGCCCGCGAGTCCGCCGCAGCC
>NZ_PVWO01000296.1 GCF_003003845.1 Chamaesiphon polymorphus CCALA 037
TTATCATATAGAGAAGATGTGCAAAGCTTTTACTTAATGGTATTTATCGTTGTACATGTATTCCACAACATTAGTTTACTTCTGATTCAAACTACTAAATCTACCAACGCTGGGGTCGAATCCAACCTTACAGGTACCAACACTCCCATTCCGATTCTTACTGACGATAATCTCCATCACCCCTGGCTCTGAACTATCTGAGTTGTAATATTCATCCCGATATAGCAATAATCCCAAATCCATATCCTGCTCGATATCCCCTGAATCCTTGATGTCAGCCATACCAGGACGCTTGTTACCCTGGCTCTCTACCCCACGGTTGATCTGAGCCAGCGCAACAAATGGGACATCAAACTCCTTGGCTATATCCTTGAACGCCCCAGAGAACTTACCCACAGCTTGCGCTCTATTCCCCGCCGCTCTGTCTCCGAGCTTTTGAATATAGTCGAGGACGACTAGTCCCAATTCACCCCTCTCATGGCGAATTTTCCGCAGTACAGAGCAAATCTTAGCGGGTGTCAGAGCATAAGCAGGAGTATCGTCAATGATGATGAGAAGTTCACCCAATGTACCCAAAGCTTGCTTCAGGGTTTCATACTCATCCGCATAGATTGTATTGTGGATCAGCCGATGTGAGTCAATCCCAGAGTGCATCGATAGCAACCGTTTTGTTAACTGTTCGCTAGACATCTCCGCACTGAAGAAAACGACTGGCTTGTTTTGAGTAGTCGCAATATGATTCGTCAAATGACAAGCCAGCCAAGTTTTACCCATACTCGCTCTAGCAGCGACAATGATTAGATCCTGCTTGATTAATCCGCCAATCAAAGTATCTAAATCTCCCAGTCCGGTAGGATATGCAGGTTCACTTCCCTGTGAGATTTTGGCGAATACAGCAGCCAGACAATCACCAATAACTTTGGGTTTAAACTGGTCTTGTTTGTTGGTGGTTAGGTTAAATATCTTCTGTTCTGATTGGTCGAATACTGATTCTAGTTCGGTCGTTGTATCATGTCCTAACTTCACCAGATCGTGACCTGCTGCGATTAATTCACGCCGCTTGTACTTATCAACTACTAAGGATGCTAGGTGGTCGATATTAACGGCTGAAACTGTCCGCTCTAATAGCTGGATTAATTTAGCTTCGCCGCCTACTTGTTTGAGTAGTTTCTGGTCGGATAGCCATGCCTTCACGCTGAATAATTCAGTCGGTTTATCTTGGCGATAAAGGTCTAAAGCTGCTCGGTAAATAGTGGCGTGGGCAGTAATATAAAAGGCTTCTGGGGTCAGTAAGTCGATAACTCGACCGATGGCAAATGGGTCTAGCAGAATACCACCTAAGATGCTCTCTTCTGCTTCGATATTAGTTGGGGGAACAGGATTATTCATGTTTCTGATTAAAGATATTACTGAGTTGTTGAAGCTTGTCGATGCTGAGTAGTTCTTTGGCTGGTCGTTCTTTGGCTGTCACTACTTGATGGGCGGGCTTGGACGATGGTTGAGGCACTTGGGGTACTGGTTCTGGTTTCGTCCAGCCTTCCTTGATGGCTTGGTTCAACCATCCCCCAGGATTAGGGATGTCTTTCTTGCCAAGTTGCTCTTTGAGGGCTTCAATAGCATCGAGAACGGTGGCTTCAGTAGCCGATTTAATCGTCTTAATGAGGGTGGGATTTAGTTCGACTCCCAAGCTATCTAATTCAGCCTGAATCCGGTCGTCAACGACGGCTTTACGCTTGGTTGATATGGGAGTAACTTTACTGGCTAATTGCTGGTCTTTGAGGGCGGCTTGAAGATCTGCGATTAATTGCTGCTGGCGTTCGACTTGTTCTTGGAGATAATGAACTCGGTAAACTTGTCCGGCTAGGGCTTCATTCTTGCGTTTGAGTTCCTGATTCTCCCTGTCGAGCTGGGCGATTCTCTCTTTTAGTTTGGTGACAACTTTTGCCCCAACAGTGGAGTTGGGTTGAGCGACGGGGGCAGTTGGAAACGAGCGTTGCTGGTTTCTCACCTCGGCGATGCGATGCTTGACCTCTGGGTATTTGTACAGGTAAGAAACACTCAGGTTGGCTTCTTTGGCAACGGTGGTGAAGTTGACTTTGGCATCGATCTTCTGGAGGCGTTCGATAGCTTTGTAAACTCGTTGAAGGGAGTCTTCCTTCCGGTCGGCTTGGACTTGTTGGAGTTTGGCAATTCTTGCTTGTACGATCTGCTCTTTGTCGTTCATGTTGCCTCCTGGTGTAGACCTGCAACGATTTCGTCGAGGCGGTCAGCTTGAGTGCCAAATTGTTCTACTAGTACCTCTTGTCCGGCTGACATTGCTTTGGCTTGTTTGCCGCGCAGCTCGTCGCGAACGTTGATATATTCAGGTAATTTATCAATTGTGGCGACGAAGGATTGACAGGTATAACAGGCGCGGAATTTATGACAATCCTGGTCGAGGGGTAGTCCACAGTAACCATAGATAGGCGTATTGATGTGAGTATCACCTAGTTCTAGTTTGTGAGCAGTTGGATTTTCCCAGAAGGACTTGGGATAGGATTCGTAGAGTACTCGATAGCCGTTGCTGTTGACTAGAGCCTTTTGGATGTGTCCCGCCTCCCGCTCCATCAGTTCGCAACTGACTTGGGTATAGTAAGTGCTGGTAGTGGCAAGTTGTTTGTGTCCAGCCCAAGCACTAACCACTGCTAAATCGTGTCCCTGTTCAAACAGTTCGGTTAACCGAGTGGGTCGAAGCAGGTTTTCATGAAACTTGGCAGGTTGACCATTTTCATCTTTAATGTCTAGAGCTATAATCAAAGTCCTAATGCCCATTAGCAATGGATTAGCATCGTGGGCTGGAAGGACTTTCTTGACAGCTTCTAGCTTAGGCATAAGTGGGTCTGTAAAGGATAATCCTTGATAGTGGCAGAATAAGTACTTCCAGCTATCGCCCCATAGGTTTTTAATGTATTCCTGTTGTTCTTGTACAACCTTAGCAATGTTTCTACTAATCGGTATTTCATGTTGGTCTTTGCCCTTTTTTCGTCTCCAAACTATTTTCCAATGTTGTCCTTCTTGGATCAGGCAATTTTGATTGAGAAGTGACAATTCGCTGGGACGCATGGCGGCAAAATAACAAATCAGCCACATTCGAGCAATGGGATCTGGTAGTAAATGCAAATTTTCTTCTATTTGTTTTCTAACACTGTTAGACATTGGGTCTGGATTACCTTGATGTCTTTTGGGGTAGTCAGCATCGCGAATGATATCTTGATTGATATTAAACCAGCCTTGAATAGTGCCTGCTGTGAAAAACTTACGCGCTGCAACTAATTTTTGAGTTATATTGTGATTTTCACTGACTATGTAATCAAGAAAGAGGTCGCGATTAATTTCATCAAATCCAGATACATGAGATTTATCTAAGTAAATTGAGAGAGGCTTTAGACAATATAGATAATTTTGAATTGTTGCAAAAGCAGTTCCTAGCTTGCACAAGCAGCAAATGTATTCTTTGATTTTACACTTAAACCAATCTAGTTCAAATCCACCAAAATTGGCAAAATAATGTCTTCGATCTCGCTCATCAAAATTAGGGCTAATCGCTCTTAGATCCCATTCATCATCTTCCCATTTATAGGCTTTGACTGGCAGTGAATTTTGATTGAAGCGAGAAACAATATTAGTTACTAGAACAATTGAATCATACTGAATTTTTTTACATGTACGGCATTTAAATCGTTTTTTAACATTGTCTATTTGATGAATGTAAATATTTCTCTCTTGACAATTAGTACAAATAAAATCATCAAGTCGATGATTGGTATACCATGTTATACCTGGATTAACAGGATCTTCAATCATCTTTATTTCATCAATTGTCCGTGACTGGTATTGAATTTTCTTGCATGATAGACAGAAAAACTGTCTTTTTAATGTTGTTTTATTTATACCCCAGACAGTCATTCCTTCCGCATTACATTCGGGACATACAAATTCACCGTGATAGTCTCGCTCCCAATCTATATGCTCATCCTTCAATTTTAAATTTAAATATTTAGAGCGACCGCATAAATCTAGAGATTCTAATGTATTTTTCTTGCAATTAGGACAAGTGAATTTCATTTTGCCTCTTCCATTAGCTCCACCGAGATTTAATCTCGACTCTTCACATAATGGACAGGTAAATTCGCCATGATAGTCCTTCTCCCAATCTATGTGTTTATTTTTTAGTTTCGACTGTAAGTACTTAGAGCTATCATTCAATCCTAGATATGTTAATGTTACATTTTTACAGTTGGGACACATCAGCTCTCTTTTTCCTCTCCTGTTAGCTCCACCCAGATTTAATTTAGACTTATTACACAATGGACATGTAAATTCATTATGATAGTCTTGCTCCCAGTTTGTATTTATGTAACGATCTTTCTGTTTTAGTTTTAAGTACCTAGATTGGCTGCTTAATTTTAGAGATGTTGATATTTGAATTTTACAGTTAGGACATTTTAATTTTTTCTGTCCTGTGCTATTACGTCCTCCAAGATTTAGTTGTGACTTTTCACAGGTTGGACAAGTAAATTCACCGTGATAGTCCTGTTTCCAATTAATCTCTAGCATCAATTTTCTCCAAACCTTCAATCCGAATCACTAATCTTCGCTGGTCTATTGTTAACCCCTGCTGCTGTCTGACCATTCCCAATTTAGAAGCGATTTCTATTTCTGTCTCTACCCTCTGTAGATCGTTCTTGAGAACTGATAAATTCTCAGTAGATGTCAACCAGTGTTCGCACTGCCAGCAAGCATTTACGGTTTGACAGGGTGACTTTAAAACTGGACGATGGCACTCTCCATATTGAGTAGTAATCTGATACATCTTCCGTCTCACCACCTCAGTAATCGAGTTTTGTGGTTGATGTTGTGCAACCATTTTTCCAGTACTATCGACGTAGCTACTATTCTTCATTAGCTCTCGATATTCTTCTCCTATTACTTTTTTCAGTAGCCGCTTATAATACTCTTGCATCTCCGGCGAACGGTGTCTGAGGTACTTCTGAATAATTAAATCTCTAACTCCAGCATTGGTCATTACCGTAGCTAATGTTTTCCTAAATTGGTGTGACTTAAAGTGCCAAATTTCTCCCTCTTTAGTGCAGATATTTTGTGACTGAGACAATTTGTTCAGCCAGTGGTTGAAAGCGATCGATCTCATTACTCTGGGAGCGGGAATATAATGATGAGATCCATCGTTGCTATTGCACAAATTATTGTAACTATCCCCAAAACACTGCCTGATATATTCCTGCTGTTCCTTGATTACCACTACTAATTCTTCACAGATGGGCAATTCGTCTACAGTTTGATACTTTTCTGTCAGAAATCTCAATCGCCATTGATTTCCTCGTTGACGCAAGCAATCTAGTGGTAGGTTCAACAATTCTCCAATCCTCAAGCCAGTGCCTCGAATTATCAACACCATCCGCTGTAAAGGCTCCGGTAGGTAGTGGAGATGTTCATTTAGTTGTTGCCATACTTCTTCAGGAATGTACTCAATTTCATCCCGTTTAACTGTTGACGTTTTATATCTCCCTTTGAACCAATATGTGTTAACTTCTAACCATCCCTCTTCTCGACAGATATTGAAGAAGTTAATTAGTGTCATGTAATTTAATGATACCGATCTCTCAGATATTGTTAATGAGTGTAAGTAGTAATCGTACTCATCAAACAGTTGGTCATTAATATGGATAGAGCTTAAAATCGATCTATTTTCAATGAATTGTGAAAATCGATTGAGTTTAGCAACATCACTTCTGATGTAACTCGCCGACAGCTTGCGTTTGCTCCTAACTAAGACATATAATTTAGCCAACAGCCTGAGCCAATCCTGACGAATCAACTCAAAACTAATAGTCAATGTTTTCTCATGCTGGTTAAGTGTTAATCCTAAATCTTCAACTGTCCGCCAGATATCCTTGGCAATGAGCGGATTATTTAGTAGCTTCTGCGCTGACTCATTGACACTAACAAATCCCTCTTCTAAATACGGATGTTTATTGAACAATGTACTCATTCTACTGATTCCTCCCGTTCGATGACTTCAAATAGATTGGCTTCGTTTATTACATGAGAGTAGACATCTAGGGTAGTTTGAATCGATGTGTGTCCCAAAAGATATTTGACTCGTTCCGGTGAGTAGTTGGCTTTGAGTAAGCGAGTGGCATAGGTATGTCTGAAGAGGTGAGGATAGACGTAAATCCCTGTCTTTTTACTCAGTCGGTCGAACATGACATTCAACACATTGGGGTTCATGGGCATTCCCACCTTTCCTTCCCAGATGTTCACGAACACGTAATCCGATACTGGTTCTGGATATTCGTAGATCAGGTAATCGTTGTACATCTTCAGCAGTTCTGGCACTACTGGAATGGTGCGCTCCTGTCCTTTAACCCTGGCTCCGTTGGGATTATTGCGCCTGACTACTCGAATGAAATTGTCGCTACCATCGCCGACATCCTCATGGCATAAACCCAGTAGCTCACCTTTCCGCAGCCCCGTACCGTTGAGCATCAGGATCATGAGTTTGTCGCGGAGGCGATGACAGGCGTTGACGATGGTTTCAATCTGTTCGTCACTCAGACAGCCTGGGAAGCTTTTCGGTTCTTTGAGCTTGACTAGCTTTTGGCGGGTGGGCTTGCTCTTGGCAATCCCTGTTAACAATCCCTTCTGATTGATGCCGTGAGGGAGATGGAATCTATCAAACTGTTTGAAGTTAATACGACCGCTGGCTATGTGATATTCATAGAAGCTGGTGATAGCCGTAATCGCCCGATTAACCGTCTTCTCGGAGCGAATAGCCTGGACTGGTTGCATAGATACGACTTTGGTGGTGTCGCCCACTCTCAACCAGTAGGCGAAGTCTTCGACATCGGACAGGTTAATATTGCGCCAATCTAGAGCCTTGAGCGAGAGAAATTCCCACCACGCTCTCAGGTCGTAGGCGTATGCCTCGATTGTGTTGGGCGATCTGGAGGTGGTAAGGAAGGTGAGGTATCGCTGGATGGGTTCTACCACTTGGTAATCCTCGTCCAGCATCAGCCACACGATCTCATTGGTATGGGGGTCGATGCCTTTCTGGAGTGTGAGATTCATGGTTTAATCGTACTATTAATTCATTGTTATAGAAACTAAATTTTGTATGTACCTATGTTTAGGTTAAATGAAAAAGTGAGTTACTGTTGTTGTTGTTTAATATAAAATATTTGTATGAGATAAAC
>NZ_PVWO01000297.1 GCF_003003845.1 Chamaesiphon polymorphus CCALA 037
CTTAGGCAAACTCTAAATGCAAAATCAAAATTCACTAAACTGTCAAACATCTAAACCACATTAACTGAGTTGCCTTTATTCTCTAACTTTCGATCCCATTTTACGATCGATCCTCCTTCGTTCGGTAATTTATTGACTCGATCTATTTTGAGTAAAAACCTAGATTGATATGCAACTAAACATTACACATTTGCCTAGTTTACCGACCCTAATTCAGACCTTTGGTTATCCATTGGTTTGGTCGATTGTTTTTGCAGAATCAGGTTTATTAGTCGGTGCGTTATTACCTGGTGATAGCCTGCTGTTTGTAGCGGGATTTTTATGTTCTGTACCCAATACGCCGCTAAATATTTGGGTGATGACATTTGGTTGCTTTGTTGCAGCATTTTTAGGTGATAGTTTCGGCTACTATTTTGGCAAAAAATGGGGTCGCCAATTATTCGACAAGCCTGATTCTAAGATATTCAAGAAGAAGCATTTACTTATGGCAGAAGAGTTTTTCGAGCGTCAGGGTAAAGTCGCCCTTATTTTGGCTAGATTTATGCCCTTCGTTCGTACATTTGCGCCGATTGTTGCTGGAATTGCTGCGATGCGTTATCGAACATTCATTCAATACAATCTATTGGGCGGATTTGTGTGGGCGGTAGGGTTAAGTTTCCTCGGCTATTTTATCGGCGGAGCTATCCCGCCCGAACAACTCGATCGTTATTTGATTCCGATTACTTTGTCGATTATGTTTATTTCTCTGTCTCCATCTATATTCCATCTCTGGAAAGCGAGACAGGATCGGGAATAGCAGGCGGGGAAAGTAACTAGCTACCCAAGCTGCACTACTTTCTGGGTTAAGCTAGTTTTTTGCAAGTTAGCAGGAGTAGTCTGCACCTGACTGGGTAAGGTTCCCGCCACCATAAATCCAATCCCAATTGTGGCGATCCCCAATCCCACATACCAAATCGTCTGTTTCCGAGTTAAAGCAGCTATAGCTCCCATCGAAATCCCCACTTGTAATGCTGCAACACTCCGCGCAAATAGCTCGTGACGTGCTAGATTCTGCGCTGATTCAGCTTGGAGCTTGCGAGCTTCCTGCCCAATCTCCTGTTGCTCCCGATTGAGTTTGGCGAGTTCAGTGGTTGTTTTGGCAGGAACTGGTTTCTGGAGAGCTTGCAAGATCGTGACATTGGATTCTTCAATATGCCGCTTGGTAGATTTTGCCTGAAACTGCGCCCAACTATTGCTCGATTTGATTTGGGACAACATCCCTTCATTGGCAAAGTAACCACCTTGCATGGCGGCAATTGCGGCTAGGGTTGAAAAAATAGCTGTAGATAAACCGATTAAGTTCAGAGAGCGACGCTCCTGGCGTTGCTCGGATCTTTCTTCGGCTAGCTCCTCCTTCATCTCTTTCAATGCTTCGCTCGTATCGTCCTGCATCTCAACAGGTTCTCTGCCCAAATTTTCTTCCATAATTAATGCGATCGCTTTTGAGCCAATTTAGATTTTACATATCTAGATTAGGTGAGAAAAGTAAATAACTCGTCAAGTCTAAAATATTTGAAAAATAAGCCATGACGATCTTTCCTAGTTCTTAACGATCGTTCTATACGATCGAGTCAGCCGAGCTAATTACAAATCGATTTATTGTAGCTATCTCATTATTATTCTACTAGGAAAAACTTCGATGGCGTATTTTTTAGCTGTAAATTCACCAGAAACAATCGATCTGGGATTTGTCAAGTTAGGTTGGTTTAAGGTTTTGATTCTAGGCATCGTCCAAGGCATTACCGAGCTATTGCCGATTAGCAGCACTGCTCACATGCGGATCGTACCCAGCCTATTAGGGTGGCAAGATCCAGGGACAGCTTTCTCGGCGGCAATGCAGATGGCAAGTCTGGGCGCAGTTCTCTCTTATTTCTGGAAGGACATTAAGAGTTTAGTTGGGGGCACGATAAGATCGATCGCCGATGGCAATTATCAGTCTAGAGATTTCCAACTCACGGTAGGACTGATTATCGGGACGCTCCCACTTGGTATTTTAGGTCTACTGCTCAAGAAAACTCTTAACGCGCCCAATTCGCCCATGCGGGGTTTAGTCGTTATCGGGGTTGCTTGCATCGTCATGTCATTATTACTCGCTTTAGCAGAACTTCGAGGCACCAGAGAGCGAGGATTTGGGAAGCTGACGCTTAAAGATGGCTTGTTGGTAGGGATCGCCCAAGCTCTAGCCCTAATTCCTGGAGTATCTCGATCGGGTTCGACACTGACGGCTGGTTTATTTCTGGGAATGGAACGGGAAACTGCTGCTAAGTTTTCGTTTTTACTGGGATTGCCCGCTGTGACATTGGCTGGAGCGATCGAATTACACGCACTCTTCAAAGCTGGACTGGATGCCAATGGCTGGTTTGTGCTGCTGGTAGGATTGACTTCGGCGAGTATTTCGGCTTTTTTGGCTATTTATGGGCTATTGCGTTATCTGGAGAATCAGAGTACCTGGATTTTTGTGTGGTATCGATTGGCGATCGGCTTATTTTTGATTTTCGGCACGGTGCAAGGTTTCTTGCACTAAATTTTCAGTTCTAAATTGACTAACAAATAGGAGATGGCACTAAATGACTATCGATCGCACTCTCGTAATGACTCTTTGTACTTTGAGTCTAGGTTCATGGATAAGTGGATGTTCTTCCTTACGTCCTCTTGTAGCTAATACATCCCCTCAAATCCAGCCCAGCACGAGTACTATTCCCAGCCCCACCATCTCCAAAAATTCAACACCAGCCGATCGATCGATTCCCCGCTACAAACACATTTTTACGATCGTTGCTGAGAATAAAGGCTATGCCCAAATTATCGGCAGTCCTAACGCACCTAGAATCAACCAATTTGCTAAAACCTATGGGCTAGCAAGTAATTTCTACGGTGAAGTTCATCCCAGCGAAGCTAACTATATTGCTATGCTTGGTGGCAGTAACTTTGGCATTCATGATGATGATGCTTTTTATTGTCAATCTACTAGCTCCGACCCTTTTTGTCCCCATGCCCAAAAACCCAACTATGCAAATCACACCATTGCAGCCAAAAGTCTTCTCGACCAACTTCAAGAGCAAGGATTGACCTGGAAAGGCTACTTTGAAAATCTACCCGTTCCTGGCTCGAAGGCGGTCGTTTTTCCGAGTGGGATTCGTGCCCTCTATGCTGCCAAACACAATGGATTCATGAACTTTAAGTCCGTGCAAGACGATCCCAATTTAGCCCAAAAAATTGTCGGTTTAGATCGGCTATCAACAGATCTCAAAAGTGGCAAGGCACCTAACTATAGCCAGATTATTCTCAACCAATGTCACGAAATGCAC
The DNA here is from genome assembly GCF_003003845.1 of Chamaesiphon polymorphus CCALA 037. Classification (GTDB taxonomy): domain Bacteria; phylum Cyanobacteriota; class Cyanobacteriia; order Cyanobacteriales; family Chamaesiphonaceae; genus Chamaesiphon; species Chamaesiphon polymorphus. The sequence goes on from NZ_PVWO01000297.1 coordinate 3,348, forward strand.
GGGCTGGCAGAATGTCCCAATGAAGACCGATTAATTCAGACTGGTGACGCTCAAATTGGCAAAGTAGTAGACCAAATTATTCAGTCCTCGATTTGGTCGTCGCCAGACAATAGTGCGATCGTCATTACTTGGGATGAAGATAATAACCCTCGCCAAAAGGTCGCTCCTCAAGGTTGTTGTGGTTTCGATCCCAAGGGTTTGAGTAATTTTGGGGGCGGACATATTGCCACGATTGTCATCACCAACCACGGCGCACGGGGTGTTGTCGATCCTACTCCTTACAATCACTATTCTTTACTCCGCACGACTGAAGATGCGTTGGGGATTTATGAATATCTGAATGAAGCTGGAGATCTCGATCGAGGTGTCAAACCGATGAAGAAACTATTTGCACTTCCCGTCACCCGTATGAATTGAAAGAAAAAGTCATATTTCAGTTGTGGATCTTCTGGTTGTATTTACATCAGGCAGCGGACGTTTGAGCCAGTACAGCCAAATTAAACCCATCCCTCCTACCACAATACCTGTAAGGCTAATTACTTGAGCGATCCGCAGCAAATTTAATAGCATCAGACTGTCAGTGCGTAGTCCTTCAATCCAGAATCTACCGATACTATAAGTTACTAAATAAACTAAAAAAATAGTACCATCTTTGATTTGTGAGTTCGATTTGACAGCACGAGCAAATAGAGTTAGGAGTAAACATAAAACTGAAAGATTCCAAAGTGATTCATACAAGAATGTGGGGTGGAAATATTCAAAACCTTCAAATCCTGGCGGTCGCTGTTGGATGGGGATATACAACTTCCACGGTAAATTAGTTGGTGCGCCGAAGGCTTCCGAGTTAAAAAAGTTACCCCATCGTCCGATCGCTTGTCCTAAAATTAATGAAGGAGCTACGACATCGACTAACTTCCAAAATGAGATCCGGTGCCAGCGAGCAAACACGATCGTCGTCACCAATCCGCCAATAATCGCGCCATGAATGGCAATCCCTCCTTTCCAAATCGCTAAAATATCAATAGGATTACGGGCATATTCCGACCATTCAAAAATTACATAATAAAGACGGGCACAGGGAATTGCTGTAAATACCAGCCAGATCGTTAATTGTTGAATTAGTGATGGAGCGATATCTCTTTGTTTGGCTAAATATTGAGATAAATTCACACCGATAATTACAGCAGAGGCAATCAGTAATCCGTACCATCTAAATGTTAGGAAGCCTACCTGAAAAATAATCGATCCTGGAGAAGTAAACAGAAAAGCTAACAGAGAGTTAGACAAATACAAGCTTACGTTTGACATATCAAGGTTGCAATAATAGTTTATGACATCAGACTTTTTAATTTAATCTGCTCTGAGCTTAACTCTAAATAACAGTACCGTTGACACCACAGCACAACAGGCTGAAAATTCAAAAGCGATTGTAGCCCCAGCATTTTCATAAAGCCAACCAAAAATAATTGAAGCAGGTAGTAACATAATTCCGCTTGCCAGATTAAACCAGCCGTAAGCTGTGCCCAGCATTGTCGATGGAGCTAAATCTGCGACAATGGCTTTTTCTACGCCCTCAGTAGCAGCTAGAAATAAGCCATAGAAGGCAAACAAACCAAAGAGTAAGACTGAGTTTCCAGGCGGTAAAAATCCTAAGCTCAAATAGAATAGTCCATAGGCTAACCAGCCAGCCGCAATCGATCGAATCCGCCCAAATCTGTCAGATAATGCTGATAGTGGTGTGCCAAAGATCGTGGCAATCGCGGAAATAGTCGCCCAAGCTAAGGGCACTTGAGCCTCTGGTAAGCCTAATTCTCTGGCTCGAAGTAATAGAAACATATTGGAAGAATTACCCAGCGTAAATACAACTACAGCCAATAGATAACGCTTAAACTCGATCGGTAAGCTGTGGAAATTCCAGCTAAATTTACCACGACGCACCTCAGCTAACGCATTTTTTGGCTCTCTAATCAGGAGTGACATCCCCAGACACAAAACCGCAGGGATAATGGAAATCACAAATAGATCCCGAACTTTAAATCCATAACCTAGCAGTACAGCAGCTAAAATCGGCCCTAACACCGCACCAGCATTGTCCATCGATCGATGAAATCCAAATGCCAAACCCCGACGCTCTGGGGGGACGCTCGCGGCTAGCAGCGCATCGCGGGGGGAACTGCGTAAGCCTTTACCAACCCTGTCGAGCATCCGAATCCCTAACACGCCTACCCAGCTATTGGCGATCGATATGAGAGGACGACTAAAACCTGCCAAACCATAGCCCCAAACGATCCAGGGCTTGATAGTGTTGGATCGATCGACCAATACCCCCGATATCAACTTTAAAATGCTGCTAGTAGCCTCGGCAATCCCCTCAATTATCCCCAAAGCTTTCGGCCCAGACATCAAGACAGAGGATAGATACAGGGGAATCAGGGGATAAACCAGATCGCTAGCTGTATCGTTGAGCAAGCTGATGACACCAATCAGCCACACATTAGGCGGCAGTCTTCGGAGAGCAGTTAGCAAAATCAGACCTCATGATTGATAGACTCGTGCGAAGTTTATTTGATTAACCGATCGCGATCGAGAAAATGAGTATTTAAGTTAATGCCAACAGCCTTCATTTTATCTTTAATTGCTGTGGTTTATTATCTGCCTACTCAAACTATGAGTAGGCAGATGTTTCAATTAGACGACAAATTAGCCTTACTTAGCATCATCATTAGTTTCACCATCGCCATCGCTGACTTCAGCGACTTGGATACTGCTACTAGGACGTTTTGCTTCGTTTCCTTCATTGTTAGCAGAATCGGTATAGAGTACTTGACCGTTACCCGCATCAACCTTGACCTCTTTTTGACCGATGGCTACGGCATAAACGACATTACCATCTTCATTTTCGAGCTTCACGTTGCTAGCTTTACCACCTTGATTAGCTTCAGCAAATTGCCGTGCTTGTTCGGGAGTAATTTTGGCTAGAGTTTGCAGTTTAGCTGACTCTTGTTTTTCTTGGGCATCATCATTTGTTTCGCCATCGCCATCGCTGGCTTCGGCAGTTTTGTAAGAGGTAACGATCGTATTCAATTGTCCTTGGTTAGCATAGGCGAGACTGCTAAAGCCAGCCAAGCCGAGAATGCCAACAGCCGCGATCGCCAGATATTTAGGAGAGATGTTCATGACTTAAATTTAGTAAGTTTTAGGAACTGACCTTAATATAGATCTCAAAAGTCAAGAACTCGTCAAGAGGATGATTTTTGTCAAATGAATTTTAGATAGATGAATCGACTGTTAAAATACATAAACACACTAATTAATTAGCGTGTTTATATTTCATCACCAAAGTAGACTACGGGTTTAGAGAGTATTGGTTTTATAGGTCGATCGAGGAGTGGTCAACTCTCTTCTGTTTTAGGCTCAGATAAATAATCAGACTGGCAATAATACAAAAGAAGATAATACTAGTACCCACTGTTCCCAAGCCATAGCCACCATTTTTTGTAGGTTGAGATAGGAGATCGCCAATCGAAGCACCGAGCGGACGAGTCAAGATATAAGCTAGCCAAAATGCTAAGACTGCATTCATTCTCAGGTAAAAGTGACCAGCGGCGATTGCGGCAATTGCAGCACCAAATATCAGTGCAGCTTGTAAGTAACCCAGCTTCAAAGCTTCGGCGAGATAATCTCCAGTTGCTGTGCCTAGAGCAAAGGTAAATAAAATAGCCGCCCAATAAAATAGCTCTCTTTTTGGTGTGTCGATCGAGTGCATTGCTAATGTTTTCTCACTTGCATACCAGAATCCAAAAATAGCTGCTAAAACAATACTAAAAACTATAATGATGGTAATTAAACTAACTTTAAGCTCATCTACCAATCGATCGGTGATGAGTGTTCCTGTGATAC
>NZ_PVWO01000298.1 GCF_003003845.1 Chamaesiphon polymorphus CCALA 037
GAACTTTCCAGTTGAGATTTATACTTGCCTTGGGCCACAATCTGATGACCCTCCCTGAAAATGAGCGAACCGTAAGTTCTTTTGTGGAGATCTCCTTAGTAGATTTAGTGCCATTTGACAGATTTGCGACGATCGTCACCAGCGACTCGATCGAGCGCGCCAAACCCGACCCCGACGCCTATAATTATTGCCTCCAACAGCTCGAAATCGCTGCTAATGAAGCGATCGCCATCGAAGATACACCCATCGGCATCAACGCCGCTAAAGCCGCTGGCATCATCACGATCGGTACCCCTGAAGCCACTACCACCGATCGGGATTTGGCTGCTGCCGATTTAGTCGTCCACGATTTGACCGACATCAGCCTCGATCTGCTGAGTGCATTACTCGATCGTCAAGCAGCACCATTAGGATTTTCCTAGTAGTAATCCAAGTTGCTAGTTAAAACCTCAGCGGTTATAAACCGCTGCTCGGAGTGCAAAGTCCGCCGCGATTTCAATCGCTGGTACCTCCAAAACAGCAGACTACTTCTTATTACTCACTCGCTGCGGTACCGTCCAGTAGTAAATAGTTTGACCGCCTACCCTCACGACTTTTTGGGGCTTCCAGTCACCCATATCAAAAGCGTGAGAAACAATCCGCGTCCCCGGCTTGAGTTGACTGAGCAATCTGGGTCTGAGCCTCAAGTTGATGTCTGGCAACAGATATAGCGTAACGACTGTAGCCTTGCTAAAATCTGTTTCAAATAAATTTTGCTGGCGGAACTGAACGCGATCGGTTACTCCGGCTTTTTTAGCGTTTTGATTTGCCTCTTTGATTCGCTGGGGATCGATATCGATGCCGACGCCACGGGTACCAAATTTCTGGGCGGCTGTTATCACGATCCGACCGTCGCCACTACCGAGATCGTAGAGCACATCATTCTTCTTGACGTTGGCAATCCGGAGCATTTCGTTGACAACAGGTGTCGGCGTGGGGACATAGGGCACATCTTTCTCGACTGGTTGCGCTTGTGAGGGAGAATTGCCATCGGTAGGAGCTGTTTGTGCCACAGCTCGATCGATTTGAGCGGTTCCGGTAGTTAACGATTGCGAGCAACCAGTCATACTCAATCCGATAAGGCAGACTCCAGTAATTAATAGCTCGGACATGTAGGGTCGTTTCACGATCTTTTCCTCGTTACTAGTATTGATGGTGTTTATTGAGGGGAAAAGGGAAGTTGCGACACGAAAGTCGCAGATGTTTAGTGAAGCTCCTAGCTTCTACCTTAGTATCAAAGGTATGGACGCTCCGAAGAAGCATCAACAGCAATGGGGATGTTTCACAGCTAGAGGAGAAAGCCTAATCGCACTGGTAGCCTAAACTGGTACGAGGGCAAGTCCAAGTCTGGTATGGTTAGCCAAAGCGAATCTTGATAAAGTCCGTCATTTCCCAATGAGCTAAAAGGCTGAATAAGGCTCAGACCAAAAGGTGTGTGGCACATAAGAAAACTGGATTTTTTCCGCCAGTATGACGATACCTTCGCCACCGGATGACAGAGAAACCTAACCTAGACGCATCTAAACACTGTGGAACGTGTAAACCTCTACAAGGTCAGTATCATTTACTGTAGGGAAGTCGTGAGACGTACCAATTCCTTGGAGAGAAGGGACTCTTCTAAAAAGCTAAAGCCTGTAGAGCGAAAGCTCGGAGGAATTCATAACTCGCAGGATAAGGGTCATCCCGTACTCGAAAGGGGAGCAGACGTAGGAGAGGCTGAAACGTTGTTGAAACCGATAGTAGAAAATCTTTACCCCTCCACAAGTTAGAGGCGAAGGGCATTCGCCAACGGCGGAGGACAGGGATTTTAAGGATTGAAGCCCAATAAATAAAGTCCTGAAAACCTGTACTGGACATAGTGATTCGACCCATTATGTAAGAGAAGTATAACTTGAAGGGAGTAAATGATACAGCAGGAGCCGAGTGCTTGAAAACTTGCAAGCTCGGTACTGTGGAGGGGAAAACCCGTAAGGGTTTACCTATTCCGGCGGAGAAAGGCTGATGAAATTATGTCCCTTTCCCCTTTTCCCTCTCATCGAATCTGTTGCTGACGATGCCAGTAGACAAACGGAATGCCCAGTGCTACCACGATGACACCGACGATCGCCCCAGCTCCGGTAAAGACCAAGCTAGAGTAGAGTAAATAGCCACAGGCAGCACAAAATAGGATTGGTAAAATCGGGTACAGTGGCACCCGAAACGGTCGCACTCGATCGGGATCGCGCACTCGCAGTACCATTAGCGACAGGCTGCTGAGTAAAAAGAAAAACCAGAAAATGGGCGAGGTATAATCGACCATTGTTTTGAACCCATCGCGAGTGATGGTGCCGAGTCCGATCAGAGCCAACGAGATCGCCCCTTGGAGCAAATAGGCGGTAGCAGGCGTACTCGGACGGTCTTGCCATACGCCCAAAAATCGGAACACAGCCACATCTTGACCGAGTGCAAAAGTGGTACGTGCCCCCGTAAAAATAGTGGCATTAATCGAATCGAGCGTGCAAACTACCACCAACAGACTAATCAGCACGGCTCCAGGCTCGCCGAGCGCGCGCCTGAGCAAATCTGCGGCCACCGCTTGGGACTGTGCCGTACCCGCTAAACCCAATCCCCTGAGATAAGCGAGATTGATCGACAAATATAGCACGGTAATAATGCCTATCCCCCAGAGGAGCGATCGCACGATGTTGCGCTGGTAATTCTTAATCTCCGCCGCGATATAAGCAGCTTCGTTCCAACCACCATACGACAACAATACAAACACCATTGCCGATCCCCAAAATTTGGCAGGATCGGTAGGTGTGGGTGGAGTTGTTATTGGAGCTGGAGCTGGCACTGGAGTCATAGTCAAACCAATGATAATTACGGCCAACAAACCCAAGATCGTGGTAATCGTCAGCCAGTTTTGTAACCGTTTACTGTGCTTGATTCCCAACAGATTGAGAGCGGTGAGCAGCACGATTGCTAGTGCGGCATAAATCGATGGCGAAAAGGTGCCCAATCGCCATAACTGGGAAGCATAATCGCCACAAACAAATGCAAGTATGGCGATCGATCCAGTCTGAATCACACTCATTCGCGCCCACGCAAATAAAATTGCAATTGGTTGGCCGAAAGCTCGTTTTAAGTAATAGTAACTACCGCCCACATAGGGATATGTTGTAGCTAATTCGGCATAACATAATGCCCCAATCAATGAAATTACTCCACCTAGTACCCAAGCTTGTAAAACAGTACTTTGGCTATCGGCATTGGCAGCAACTAGGGCTGGAGTTTCAAATATGCCAGCACCAATTACTAATCCAACAATTAACGCGATCGCGTCTGTCAATCCGAGCAAAGGTCTGGGTGCAGCCGTATGAACATCTGCGGTTTCGAGTTGATGGGGTCGATCGAGTATACTCACATCTTTACCTTTTTTACTAAGTTAATAGCGATTCTCGATTTGAAAACGATTCAGCTAGATTCAGATCCCCGACTTCTCTAAGAAGTCGGGGATCTGGCAATCTCAATTGTGACAAATTAATAGCAAAATTGATGTTTTGCTATTAATCTAATGATTCGATCGATTTAGAAAGTAATAATTTTGTACGCAAGCCTCGATCGCTCTATTTACCTGTCAGAGTAGCTCTCAAGTCAAGATCCGATCTAAACCTCAGTCCGATTGAGGGAGATCTACAGCTCGTAGAATAGCTGTGTTACCCATTGTGCTATGAAATCAAATTTAAGATATTCATCTCGATCGAGCATCAGCCAAAAGATAGAGAGATCGGTAACCTACTACGCCAATCGCCGCAAAGCGAGCGACACAAATAGATTTAATAGACTATCCTCTATCCGCTTGAAAAAAATGTCTATACCTCGATCGACAGATGTAATTAGACCTATAGAAATAATTATAATAACAACAACATCCAGTTAGCAAATCTCCGGCAGAGTAGAGCGATCGCAACTGGATTTTTTCACGAAAAATTGCCCGATCGATCGAAAATTTCTGCTCATTCTAGATTTTGCGCGCATAATTGGAGACCTTATTGCATGGCAAGTTCGTATCAAGTCAGACTTTATAACAAGGCCGAAGGTATCGACCAAACTATTGAAGTACCAGACGGAAGCTATATCCTCGAAACTGCGGAGGAACGAGGCATGGAGTTACCATATTCCTGTCGGCAAGGTGTTTGTTCGACATGTACTGTCAAGACCATTGAAGGCGAAGTAGACCAGTCCGAAGGATCGTATCTCAGTGAAGACCAAATCGCTCGGGGATACGTATTAATTTGCATCGCTCACCCGTTATCGAATTGTGTATTTGAGACTCACAAACAGGAAGAAGTACCGAACTAATCTTGCAGCTCATTAGCTAAGAAATCCCAATTAGGAAATTATAAATATGCGCTACAAGTTATTAGGCAAAAGTGGATTGCGCGTTTCCGAACTATGTTTGGGGACGATGACTTTTGGGGAAGACTGGGGCTGGGGAGCACCTCAAGATACCAGTCGCCAAATTTTCGATGCCTTTGTCGAAGCGGGTGGCAATTTTATCGACACGGCCAATCTATATACCAATGGTAGCAGCGAAAAAATCGTCGGTGAATTTATTGGTGCGGAGCGCGATCGATTTGTTTTAGCCACTAAATACTCATTGACAGGTCAATGGCAGGGTGAAAACAATCCCAACGGTAGTGGCAACCACCGCAAAAATATGATGCGCTCGATCGAAGGTAGCCTCAAGCGATTGAATACCGATTATGTCGATATGTTGTGGCTGCACGCTTGGGATTTCACGACTCCCGTGGAAGAAGTAATGCGCGCCTTCGACGATTTGGTGCGCCAAGGCAAAGTCATGTACATCGGTATTTCGGACACGCCTGCATGGATTGTCTCTCAAGCCAATACCTTAGCTCAAGCCCATGGCTGGGCGCAGTTTATCGCCCTGCAAATCGAGTACAGCCTCATCGAACGCACGCCAGAACGCGATTTATTACCGATGGCAAATGCCTTTAATCTGGCAGTCACACCGTGGTCGCCACTAGCTGGAGGCGTGCTATCGGGCAAATATAGCACTCAGTCGAATGGTAACGATAAATCGACCTCTCGCGGTCAAGAAATTCCCGAACGCAGTCTCAAGATCGCACAAACAGTAGGCGAAATTGCCCAAGAATTGGAACGCTCCTCCGCTCAAATTGCCCTAGCCTGGATTCGCGCTCAGAGTCCGCAGATGATTCCGATCTTGGGTGCCACCAAATTAGAACAACTCCAAGATAACCTCAAGTGCCTAGAGGTGAAATTATCACCCGAACACTTGCAAAGACTCGATCGTGCAAGTCAGATCGAACTGGGTTTCCCCCATGACTTCTTGAGTAGTGAGATGGTGCGGGGCAACTTATTTGGCAGCACGTATGACTCCATGGATCTGCCAAGCCAACCACTGGCAATCGGTTAATTCGGGCAAAGTGTTGCTGGGTTAACTTTACTGTCACGCAAAAATCGCTCTTCAAGTTCGACCGCAAGTTAATTTTAGGAGAAATAGATGATTTCAGTTCGACACCCGATCGCTTTGCTGCTGTGTGGAATCGGTCTGGTTAGCATAGGATGCAGCCAAACGCCGATCGCCAGCGAGACTACCCAAGTCCAAACTCCAGGTACCACCCCCTCTCAGCCATTACGACAGCCAGATGTCGTCTATGTACCCACACCGCAAGAAGTTGTCGATCGCATGTTATCGATGGCGAAAGTTAACCGCAATGATGTGTTGTATGACTTGGGTAGTGGCGATGGACGCATTCCAATTACTGCTGCCCAAAAATTTGGCATTCGTGCCGTTGGTATCGATATTAACCCAGAGCGCATTAAAGAAGCCAATGCCAATGCCAAAAAAGCAGGCGTAAGCGATCGAGTGCGATTTCTCAACCAAGACTTGTTTCAGAGCAAATTTGGCGACGCTACGGTAGTCACACTGTATTTGTTACCCGCACTCAATGTCAAACTCAGACCGCAGTTGCTCAGTCAACTCAAACCCGGTACGCGGATAGTTTCTCACGCTTTTGACATGGGTGAATGGAAACCAGAACAGACCGCACAAGTGCGAGTCAACGGACAGACGCACAATGTCTACATGTGGACTGTACCTGCAAAACCGCCTGCCAACTTGCTCTCAACGGTAATTGCAGATCGCATGTCTCGCGATCGGATTGCGAATTAACCACCCTAAATAGGAGCTAAAACAATGGAAAATTCAAATCGAACCATTCTCGTGACTGGCGCGACAGGTAACCAAGGCGGTGCCATAGTTCGCCATTTATTAAAACGCGGTAATTTCCAGGTGCGCGCCTTCGTCCGCGACGAAAATAAGCCTGAAGCACAAGCACTCAAACGAGCGGGTGCAGAATTAGTTCTAGGCAATCTCAACGATCGATCCTCACTAGATCGCGCTCTAAAAGGTGTTTACGGCGTTTTTTCAGTCCAGGGATTAAACGATGGCTTAGACACCGAGATTCAAGAGGGCAAATCGATCGCCGATGCCGCTAAAGCCGCAGGAGTCGAACATTTCGTCTACAGCTCTGTAGGCAGCGCAGAACGGCAAACAGGGGTGCCACATTTCGATAGCAAGTTTCAAATCGAAGAATATATCCGCTCTCTGGGCTTGACATATACGATTCTGCGCCCAGTATTCTTCTTTTACAACTACGAAGCGATGCGCCAGATGCTAGAACAGGGCACGCTCGTCCAACCATTAAGTCCCGATACAAAATTGCAGCAACTGTCCGAAGCAGATTACGCAGAAATGGTTTGTGAAGTCTTCGCGCATCCCGCCGATTTCGCCAACCGCGAACTAGAAGTCGCCAACGTCGAGATGACCATGCCCGAAGTAGCAGCCGCATTTAGCAAAGTTTTAGGCAAACCCGTCACCTACAAACAAATCCCCTTTGAAGCCTTCGAGGAGCAAGCAGGTGAAGAAATGACGATTATGTATCGGTGGTTCGAGAGTGCAGGTTACAACGCAGATTTGGCGCAGTTGCAACAGATTTTCCCCGCCCCAACCGACCTCGAATCCTACCTGCGCGAGTGTGGCTGGGCACCACAACCACAAAAAGTCCCCGCTAAAACAGCCTGATTTAACGTCAGCTCGCGATCGTACCAAATTCGGTTAGTAAAACCTAATTAATCTTGCCCTCACCCCCACCTCCCATCCGGTGTATGC
>NZ_PVWO01000299.1 GCF_003003845.1 Chamaesiphon polymorphus CCALA 037
GGCTCAGATTCATTCATCTTTTCCCCCTTATTTAGTAATTGTACCTCTTTCTATACTCTTTGAGCGGGAAGGGAGTATTGAGTCGGTCGATTTTGACCACAGATATAGATATTAAAAGAGTCAGTTTCTCCCGCTACAAATTGTTGAGATCGATCGGGACAATTACTCGATACTGTTTCTGTCGATCGAGAGGGTGTATCCGTTGTTGATGCTGCGGTTACGTTATCAACTTCGCTGCCTGAAGACTGCGAAGACGATTTTCCAGAACTATTTACACTAATATTACGGAATTTTAGATTATTGTTTGCATCTACTGAAATGTTGACCAATACTATTTTTGATGACGGTAATGAAACCTCTCGAAAGATAATCGAAGCTGAGTAATTAACCCCCTCAACAAAAATAATATCTTTCTCTGCACAGTCATTGCGACACGACCAATCCTCCCCAATGATAATTTCACTAGCTATATATTGCTTACCTCTAAGATTAGTAATAAAAGCACTGTACCTTGTTCCATCACCACTCTGTCTATATATCCGAGTAGATTGCTCTCCTTTCCGACTGAGAAAAGATCCTCTACAAACAATATCATTTCCATCCGAACTTCTAGCACATCCTTGAAAATCAAAGGTTACTCCATCTTTGACTACAATTGGTCTGGCTAAAACGGCTGTAGGTAGATTAATTGCCACTAAAGAAGTAGCAATCAGAGTTAAAGTAGAGATTTGCTGGAAACGTTGGGCGATCGAGCTTGTAAATTTATTCGGGGCTGTCATATTGAGTTATTCTCTATGATTTAAACTAAAGTTTGAGGTGGAGTTTGGATTTTGCATTGCGAACGGTTACAATATTTTATCCTCTCTCGAATAGTTTTTTATGTTTACAAAAATAAATTTTTCTTGGCATAGTTGTATTTGGAGAACTTCCAAAAAATAGAAAAATATAGCTAGAGCTTTCTAAACATATCGTTGTCATTATCGTTTCCTAATAAAATAAATATCATCCCGATAAAAGATGCGAAAAATGCACAAATAGCAACATGTTTTGGAACCCGAACTAATAAGCATACGCCCGTAACTATTAGAGAAATTATCAAGCTGGATAGAAAATGGCGTTTTACTCCTTTAAGAAAACCGCCAATAATTTTATTGCCAGCAAAAATAAAGTTCAAAGTGAAAATTAGCAATTGGCATCCGATACTAATTGCTAATACGATCGCTAAAAGCTCTAAAGCCCACATTTTAATGAATTATTCGCTAAATAGTTGACCCCGCACTGCATCTGCAAACGACTGTGCTTCCTGATTTTGCCATGGCCATCCAATTACAGGAGCTGTAGATCCTCCAGTAGTAACTATATTTACCTTTGGAGATCCCCATAACAAAAAAATACCAAAAACAAGTGGAATGATTCCAATGACAACAGCAATTAAAACTAGCCCTAAAACGATATAAAATAACCCAAGAAATATTTTTCTTTCTGTTTCATGTCTAACTGAAGCTACCTGTTTGAGTGGAACATCTTCTCTTTTTCCACCACTAAACCAACCCTTGTTATACATATAAGTGACTCGTTTGCTAGTCACAGTGCCAAAAGAAGTAGAGATTATTGTTTGTTCTGGATTGTTTGAAGTCATTTTTACCTCATGAATTAAAGTTGACAATAGAAATTTGCTCTATCTCAGAATTCTCGTTGGATTAAAATGCATAAGAAAAGCCGATCGAAAGAACGGGATAAAGCCTGAAACTACTAATATCGGCATTAGTTTTCTGCTGTTGAGCCGCTAAATCCGATCGCAATTGGTTTTGAATTGCTGCCGGAACTAACGGCGAAATATTATTAGCTGAGAGCGATACTGTAGGCGATCCGGCGAACATTACGCCTAAATCGACATTAAATCCAAAACCCTCATTAATTGGCGTCCCAAAGCCAACTCCTAAATAAGGTGCGACACTATTGCTGAAACTCCCAGAGGTTTCGACCGTGCCGATTTGGCTGGCATTATAATTAGTACCGTTGATATTAATTTGATTGCTAGCATTAGATTTTGCTGAACCACTAAAACGGTTATTTTGGAAAATCAAACCGCCTGTCAAGCGCAAACCACCACCAAATGGAAAATAATCACCTAAAAGATGAACGTTGGTAGGGCTAAGGCTGGCATTATAATCGATACCTTGGCTGCTGTAGTTGTAACCAAATCCAACGGTGTTAATTCCTAGCCGCGTGTGCAGATTGGGACTGAATTTATAACCAGCATCGACACCGATAAATCCTGTCGTACTGGCTTGAGCGTGTACGCCAACCGACCATTTTTTAGGTTCTGTCGATCGGGATGATTCTGTCTCTGTGGGTGTTTGCCCGATCTTGGTTCCATTCGGTTTTACGACGGAATCGTTGATGCGCAAGACATCACTCAGCGGACTGACATAAGCCATTCCCCAAATGTTTGCGCGATCTAATTGCGGGTTCCGAATTTGGTTGCTATTGTCAATTGGGGTGGGGGTAGAATTCGATCTAGTTGGGGATCCAATTGGATTGGAGCGCGGCTTGACAGGGGTTACTTCTAAACTAAGATCTGTTGCTGCGGGTTGGGAGCTGTTGGCAATTAGTGCGGATGGCTCGATCGAGGTACGATTGACAGCATCTACATTTTCGATTTCCAGCAGATCGGGATTTGAGACAGGATTGCTTTCTACAGTTGGGATTTCCGAAGCGTTGGTGTAATCGCTCCCAACGAGCATCAAACCGATCGCGAGCAGAGCCGATTTATAAAACATAATTACTTATCGATCGAATGGGGCTAAAGCGAAAAGATTTAATTTAAACCGATCTTAGGTTACCGCAATTTTTTGCTGAGTCTAGATTAGAAGTTGGGTTATATCGATCGAAAAAGTTGGGTAATTCATATTTTGGTACCTTTGTAGGTCACAATAGTAATAACGTAAGTTGCTAGGCGCGAACGCGTAAGCGCGCCGCATGGCGATCGAGAGTTAGGAATTGGGTAAAGGTTAAAGGTTAAAGGTTAAAGGAAAGATGACCTCGCTTGCTGCTCGATTCTCCCTTACCACACTAAAAAACTGTAACTAGCAACTTGGGTTAATATTGTTAGGCAGTTCAGCCTGGAACATGTATTGTGATAAATCTTACATCGTTCCTATGTGTCGATCGATGTTATCAGCTTTTTAGTTTAAATAAATTTTGCATGGACTCACAGGATAATCTCGATCGCAATTTACTAGAAGCTCAAGAAAAATCTGGGATCGATTTGAGACAATTGCAATCGGATCTGATTAAAATTAAACAGGAATTTTATCCGCATAGCAAAATGCTTTCTGACACGGAGATGCAATATTTATGCCTCTCGCTCGCTCGTTACAGTCAAGGACAGATTGCCTATTATTTTTACAAACATAAGATTCCTAGTGCTGAAGAATTAAAAACCTGTGAGGATCTGCAAAGATTGACTAGAAACTTAAATGCAGAAATGTCTTCAAGAATCCACAAGTATCTGAAGAGACTCATGAATATGAAGGATAACGAACGCAAGCCTTCATGGAAAAAGATTATTGATTTTTTGCGGCAATCCGAGCGATACAAACTACCCCATACTTCGACAGTAATAACAAAATTATCTGTTTTAATAGAAATAGAAAGCTTCCAATCTATCGATCGCAACCACATTCAGCAAATTAACGAGCTACTCAAGCAGCACGGTATAGAAAATATTAGAATTAGTGAATCTATCTAATGAAAAATCGAAAAACTTTAATTATCGAAGGATCTTCAGATCGACTCGAACAAATTCTGGCTTTGTTTGAAACTGGAGAATTGGATGGTACGCCAGAACTAAAAATTTTAGATGTAGGTATAATTGCTACCAATTGTGCTGCAATAAAACCTGTAGATTTATATCGGGTGTGGTTGGATAGTTTATGGAGCAAAGGATTTCAGCCTGCTGTCAGAAGTAGTCAAGCTACTTCTACAAATAAAAAAATAGTCCGATTTCAAAATATATCGATCGAAATTGTCATGACTATAGTACCGCTAGCAGATCTATCGGAAATTCAAATATTTTTACAGATTCGTCCAGTCGATGGGAAAGGATATTTACCAGCAGGTTTGAAAGTTGCTATTCTTGATGAACTAAATGAAGTTATACTTCAAAAGTCTACTCGCGATCGATCTAATTTGCTCGATCTTACTGAAGATGGAGATCTTATCTGTCAGCTAGAAGATAGTTTCAAGCTCAGTTTGATGTTAGGTGATGAAAGTGTTGTAGAAAGTTTTCCCCGCTAGTGCTCATGGCAAAAAGAATCTACCTTGAATTTAGATCGCCCGTTCGCTTGCAACAAGGTACGAATGTTTTACCAGTCGCCGTCACAATTTATGATGAGAACGGAAGATTAGAGAACCAAAATTCTTATCTATCTGTCATTCCCGATTCCCTCCGCCATTCATTTCAAACCTGGCAAAAATATGTTAGTCCTGCGGCGCAATCTCCTACTATCCGGCGAATTAGATTTCAACCCAAGCAGCAAGATCGCCAGCTAGAAAGTACTTATAGTAATATTAATTTCGATCGCATCGCCAATGAGTTTAAAGATAATCTCAATCGTTGGCTAGAAACAGGTTGGTTTAACGAACATGGAGATCGAGATGAGATCGTCAAAAAGACTTTACAGAGTTATTATCTAGAACGGGAAGAAGTCCAAATCTTTATTCAGACCGATAGTAAAGAATTAAAAGGACTCCCCTGGCAAGAATGGCAAGTATTGCAAGAATTCTTTACGATTCATTCTCATACAGAATTATCAATTAGTTCTAATAATTTTAAACGACCGCAAAGAACAGAGACCTTATTAGCCGATGCTAGAATTAGAATATTAGCAATCTTTGGAGATGAAAATTTAGAATTAGCAGATGAAAAATATCTAATTACTAATCTAGAAAAATATGGTGGTATCATCCATATTTTAAATCAGCCAGATCGAGTAACTTTAGAACGATCGCTAGCAGATCCTAAAGGTTGGCATATTTTATTCTTTGCCGGACATAGTGGTAGTAACGAGCGGGGTAATTTAGGCTGGATCGAACATAAACCGGGCGAAAAAGTTGCGATCGACGAACTGAGTACCTTACTAGAAAAACTAATTAGCGATAAATTACAGCTTGCAATTTTTAATTCTTGCGACGGTTTGGGTTTAGCAAATCAGTTAGTATCTCGATCGTTACCATATTGTATTGTCATGCGCGAACCTGTAGAATCTGCATTTGCACGAGAACTATTGAGACATTTACTAGCTGCTTTTGTGCGCGGTAAATCGCTATTTGCTGCAATGCGATCGGCACGAGAATATCTACGTCAAGAGTTTGATGAAAAAGGTAAACATCCCGGCAAAAGTTGGCTCCCAGTAATTATCGCTAATCCCGAAGCTCGATCGCTTACTTGGGATGGCATGTTTACCGAGCGCAGATTAGAAAAACAATGGGAGTTTATTCTGCTTGCGCTATTACTTGTCGCAGTTTTTGGATTACCTCTGAGTATTTTGCTTGAGTTTGGTAGTGTCGATACTTTAATTCTGTATGCGCGACTGTATCCCCAAATCGTAATTTATCCATCCCTGATGTTGGGGATATCACTATACACGCTTTACAGAGCAATCTGTCTGATTAGGCAAAAAGCCAAAGTATTTTGGAGTTTTACATTAGCAGCATTTATCTTTAGTTGTATTTCAATTAGTCTGGATCTCAATAGCGATCCGCTCATGTTATTTGAATTGAAGCCTCAAGCGATCGCCTTAATAAAATCCGAACGACGCTCTGCAACAAGCCAAGATCGCCAAATCTTAAGCTCCGCTCTGAGTAATGTTTCTCATCAGATCCTAAATATCGATCGACAAAACAATATAATCATCGACAAGCAACAGGTGGAATTATCGATCGATCGATCGATTCAGGCTAAAAATAAATCTAGTTTAGATAGAGTCTACCAACCAGATCGAGATTTTCTCAAAATTGCTTTAAGCCATAAATTATGGAACGACAGTTACGAGCATCAGTTTTCTGTCAGTCGCTGGTTTTATGCCTTGAGCTACTTCTCGATCTTTTTTTGTGCGGCAGAAATGTTTGCTTTGATTTTTCAATCTGTCCTCGCGCCTACAGGAGTATTCAATCAAAATAAGTATATTAGCTATTTAATTATCTGCGAAACCGGAATTTTAGCTTGGCTAGCGTTCTACTCTTGCTATATCCAAAAAACAAAACCATTTTTATTAGGAACTCAATTTAACCCACACTTTACCAATCTTACGCCACTCATCCATGTATTTATGTTTTCTCTATCATTTCTGACGCTATGGATGATAAAACTGCAAATTAATACAGATCGATCTCGCCAGCTTTTTAGCCTGATTTTGATTGGCGTGTTAATACTGACTGTAGTGGTAAGTATTGGTGGCGTATCTCTAGTAGATCGCATGTTTGGTATCGGTAGCACTAGTACCGCAACTACCTGGGGTGGTGCGATCGCCACTATCTATTTTCTCTGTTTTATAATTATTTCATCGATCGATTCTAAAAGACTGAAGTCTTAATATTACTATCTCTGCGAACATAGTCGCTTCAATAAGACTGCGAACCTTTTCGATCTAGTAGCAGTCTAAACTATGTCAGACATGCGAGCATATTATTAATTGTCCAAACTTATGAATCGTCGTCAATTCCTCATTCAATCTAGTTTATGTTCGGCTTCATCTTTAATTAGTATCGGCACTCATGGTTGGGCAGCACGCAGTATTGCTGCCACAAATCCCAATCCGCAGAGATTAATTGTCGTCTTCCTGAGAGGTGCGATCGATGGATTGAGTGTTGTCGTGCCCTATCGCGAACCCACATATTATACCGATCGACCGCGAATTGCCATCCCCCAACCAGGGCAAACCAACGGCGCACTCGATCTCGACGGGCAATTTGGCTTGCATCCTGCCCTCGCCCCGCTGCTCCCACTCTGGCAGCACAAAAGCCTCGCCTTCGTTCATGCCTGCGGTTCCAAAGACGAGACGCGATCGCATTTTGACGCCCAAGACTATCTCGAAAGCGGCACGCCGGGTATCAAATCCACCCGCGATGGTTGGATGAATCGACTATTGGGCGTCATGTCTGACAAAAATCCGATTCAAGCAGTCAGCGTCGGGGCGACGACGCCACGCATCCTAC
>NZ_PVWO01000020.1 GCF_003003845.1 Chamaesiphon polymorphus CCALA 037
GGGGGTGAGGGCAAGGTTCGTAGGTTGTACAAACCGGATTTGGTATGAGATCGATACAACCAACGATCCAAATCGAAAACCTCACGATCGATACCAACAGATAGCCTCAAAGTCCTCGATCGAGAATTGCTTGGAGCCAAGCAAGCCCAAATAGTCGCCACCCGCAGCAACATCGGCTATATCTTCCAAGCGCATAACCTCCTCAAAAGCCTCACCGCCTGGGAAAATGTGAGTATTTCCCTGAAACTGCACTCTCGACGTTGCCGTTCGCGAAGCGTGGGCTATGCCCAGTCGGACGATCCACATGAAGGATGATAGTTTAGTCGGAGATAGGGGATCGGCGTTGGGCTTTAGGCTTGAGGTTGGCGATCGATTAACTGCTAATATAATTTGGAATATTGGCGATCGATCCAGGAAAGTAGTAGAAAATACCGATCGAACCAACCCGAATGTACCCAAGTTATCAGATGATAGAGGTGGTCTAGGTCGATCTTGTCAGGGCGATGCTGGTGGAGCTACCAGTGTTACTCCCAGTGACAACGATCGATCCTTGTGGGATCGTTATTTTAAGAGGTTATTGTGAAAAAAGTTTTAGCGATCGTTTTAGGCGGTGGTGCAGGCACCAGGTTATATCCCCTCACCAAACTGCGGGCAAAACCTGCCGTTCCGTTGGCGGGTAAGTATCGGTTGATTGATATTCCAGTAAGTAACTGTATCAATTCCGAGATTTTCAAAATCTACGTACTCACCCAATTTAACTCCGCTTCTCTCAATCGGCACTTAGCACGCGCCTACAATTTTTCGGGATTTAGCGACGGATTTGTAGAAGTACTCGCAGCTCAACAAACCAAAGACAATCCTGACTGGTTCCAAGGTACCGCAGATGCCGTGCGTCAGTATCTATCGATCGTGGAAGAATGGGATGTTGAAGAAGTAGTCATTCTCTCTGGCGATCACCTCTACCGGATGGATTATCGGTTATTTGTCGAACGTCACCGCGATACAAATGCCGATATTACCCTATCGGTAGTGCCGATCGGCGAGAAAAATGCCTCGGAATTTGGCTTGATGAAAATCGATCCATCCGGACGCGTTGTCGAATTTAGCGAGAAGCCCAAAGGCGACGCCCTCAAAAATATGCGTGTAGATACCACCAAATTGGGTCTTAACGCCGAACAAGCTGCGGAGAAACCGTATATTGCTTCAATGGGGATTTATGTCTTTAAGAAGCAAGTATTGGTAGATTTACTCAAAAAATCGCTCGAACAAACCGATTTCGGTAAAGAAATCATTCCGGGTGCTGCGGCTACTCACAATATTCAAGCCTTCCTGTTTGACGGCTACTGGGAAGATATCGGAACGATCGAATCTTTCTACGATGCTAACCTCGCGCTCACCCAGCAACCAACGCCCCCATTTAGCTTTTACGACGAACAAGCACCCATTTACACCCGCTCGCGTTATCTCCCACCCACAAAATTATTAGATTCTCACATTACCGAATCGATGATCGGTGAAGGATGTATCATTAAACAATGCCGAATCCACCACTCAGTGCTAGGCGTGCGATCGCGAGTAATGGATGGTTGCACGATCGAAGATTCGCTGCTGATGGGTGCTGACTTCTACGAACCCGCACCAGAGCGCAAAACTCAAACTGAAAATGGTGGCGTCCCGATGGGTATCGGTGCCAATACAACTATTCGCCGAGCCATCATCGATAAAAATGCCCGGATTGGCTCTGATGTGACGATCGTCAATAAAGAAGGTGTCGATGAAGCCCAGCGCGAAGAACTAGGTTTCTATATTCGCAGCGGCATTGTCGTCGTTCTTAAAAATGCCACGATTCCGAATGGGATGACAATTTAATAGTTGGGAGTGAGGAGTTGGGAGTTGGGAGTGAGTGATGAGAATTTAGATAGTTGGGAGTGCGGAGTTGAGATTTGTTAGTGATTGTGGGAAGTATTGGAAATGTGCGGATCGAAATACTTGGAACGCCGTTCCAACTCCCGACTCCCGACTCCCAACTCCCGACTCCCGACTCCCAACTCCCGACTCCCAACTCCTTCCTAACTCAACATCTTCACCAACGGCTGCGTCAACCAATTAAACCCAACTTTGAGTTGGTGTTCGAGGGTGGGAAGACGATAGAGATAGACGAGCCGCCGCGCGAGGTAGGCTAGTGGGCCATCTATTTGAATCCCCATCCCCGATAGCACAGCATTATCATCGCCCAAGGTTAGCATTTCACCAAGATTGGTATATTGGAAGGGCAATAGCGGTCGATTGGTTAAGGAAGACCACACATTCCAAGCGACAAAATCAGACTGCTGGAAGGCTACTTGGGCATTAGGCGGCATCGATTCACCGTGAGGAGCGAGCACCGCTGCGGCATCGCCTAAGGCAAAGATTTCGGGATGTTCAGTTACTTGGAGCGTTTCGGTAACCGTAATTTTACCCACAGCATTCGACGGTAATCCGAATCGATCGATCGCTGGGCTGACTTGATTGCCCACCGTCCACATCACGACTTCGACCGGGATGGTATCGGTTACACCCTTGTAAATTAGCCCGATCGTGTCGGCGGTAATCTCAGAAACGTTAGTTTCTAAGTCTACCCAGATTCCCCGCTGTTCTAGAGCCTTGAGAGCGGCATTCCGGTTAAATTCTAGAGCGTTTGGTAAGATTGTATCTCGCGATTGAATTAGGCGAATGCGTCCGCGTTCTTTGAGTCTGTCGGCAAGTTTGCAGGCCACTTCAACGCCTGTATAACCAGCTCCGACGATCGCGACTCGAATGCGTTCGGCACTAGAAGCTTCTAATAAGCGTAATTTTGTATCTAATTTGTAGGCATCTTCTAGAGAGCGGAAGGCGATCGCATGTTCGGCAACGCCAGGAACGCTATCGGCTGGAGTTTCGCAGCCTAAAGATAGCACCAATCGATCGTAAGCAATTTCGGCGTCATCTTCTAATTTGACAGTTTTTTGCTGTTTATCGATTTGCTTGACAGCACCTTGCACGAAGCGAATATCCGTCCCTTTCAAGAGTTCGGCAAATGGCGGCGCAATCTCCCACCCTTGCATTTCCCCGGTAATTAGTTCGTAGAGCAGGGGTGTGAATACAAAGTTAGAATGACGATCGATTAGGGTAATTTCTGGCTTTTGTCCGGGTTCCCAAGCCAGTTGGTTCAGTCTCAGGGCAGTATACAAACCACCAAATCCCCCACCGAGGATACAGATACGCGGTACAGAAGTCATAAGTTAAGGGTAATTAGCGATCGACATGGAGCTTCTTCATTTACTGTAACAATTTTGCGGTGGTTCGGTTGGCATCGGCACTGTCGTAGTTCGGTTTGACTTGCAGAGCGCGGTTGTATTCTAAAATCGCTCGTGAATGGTTACCACTGATGGCATAAGCTTGTCCGTGCAAGCCATAACCGATCGCATTTCTGGGGCTGAAGAATGGCCTTGTCCATATCAGCAAATCTAGCTCTTATACAAGAAATACTACATTTAGATTGACATTCAATGTAATCCAAGTGTAATGTAACATAAGTCGAAGATATCCTGAACTAAGTTTCACATTGTAAACGTAGCAAATTCGGAGAAATAAGATGGAAAAGTCTATTATCAAAATAGAAGATTTACAAATTCCAAACGTGGAGTTATTTGATGAATTGAATGACGAAGCATCGCAATCAGTATGTGGGAGTGGGTTTGGATCGATTGGCTCTCTTTTTGGGAATGGTATTGGTGGTGCTGCTCTAAGCCCTTACTCTGGCAGTGGCGGTAGTTTTTTTGGATCGATTGGCTCTCTTTTTGGGAATGGTATTGGTGGTGCTGCTATAAATTCATACTATTCATCTTACAGATAGTGCTGGCTAGTTTGGCTTTATTGACTCTATTGCCTTAGTCATCTTCAGTCAAATTGCACAGATTTCAATCACGCCAGTCTCCACTTAGCAACGATAACCACTGAATTAATCCAAGTTTTTTGAATGCTTCGTCAGTCACATACATAGATTAGATTTCCCCAATCTAGTCACATACATAGATTAGATTTCCCCAATCTATGTATGTGACACTTTCTGTAACTACAACAATCTCAGCACTGTCAATACATCTTGGTAATTCTTGATATCACCACGTTTTTGGTATAGAGTAGCAGCTTTTTGAAACTCAATTTTGGCTTGAGATCGATTATTTAGCCCCAAATATGATGCACCTCGAAGTGAATATGATTCAGGAGCCGCTGTATTTATTTCGATCGCTCGATTGGCATCGGAAAGAGAGCGACGAAAATCTTTTTGGTTCATATAGTAAAGCGCGCGTCCTAGATAAGCTGCTTCATTATTCGGATTGATTCGTAGGGATTTTTCGATGTCAGCTAGACCCTGTTGAAAGTTCTTCTGTTGCATCCGAACGATCCCTCTATAAGCATAAACCGTATCGTAATTAGGCTTAAGTCGGAGGGCGATATTAAACTGTTCGATCGCCCGATCTAATTGTTGGGTAGCAACATAAGCCTGTCCGCGCAGATTGTAGCCGAGCGGATTGTTGGGGCTAATCGAGATGCCTTTTGCTAAATCAGCCAAGCCAGCTTCTTTTTTGCCAACAGTAACTTTCAAATATCCTCGATAAACATAAGCGAGAAAACTATTTGCGTTAATTTGGAATGCACGATTGAAGTCTGATTCCGATCCTTGAAGATCTCCTAGCAGATGCTTCGCGGCTGCCCTTACGCTGTAAGCATCACCAATATTGGGGTCTATCGTTAATGCTTTGTTAATCGATTCGATCGCTTTATTTGGATCTGCGTACTGTATCTCTGTATAACCGCGATACAAGTATCCGCGAGCATTTCGAGGATTTAGGACGATCGCTCGATCTAAATCGGCAAAAGCTCCTTGAGAATCACCAGTGCTGGCTTTTCCGACACCTCGCAGAGCATAGGCATCGCTGGATCTAGGACTGATTTTTAATGCCAGATTAGCATCGCGAATCACTTCTTGCCCGTTCTCTAAATACAAATTAGCTTCGGCTCTGGCAATATAAGCCGCCGTGTAATTGGGTTTGGCCGCGATCGCGCGATCGAACCCCTGAATGGCTCCAGGATAGTCGCCTTGGCGAAATTTGGTGGCTGCGGTGACAAAGAAGTCATCTGCTGTCGTTATGCGTGGTTGAGTGGCAATAATTGGTGCGGTTTGGCCGCTAATTCTGATGCCCATTTGACCCGCCATTTGGACGAAGGTATTGGCAGGTATGCCCAAATTAAACCCCGTTTTGACAAAAACGTTGGCGTTGGCTGTGGCTTTGTTTTCTTGGACATCGCCTCTCCCGTGGACGGCAATTAGTTCGCCGCGATCGTTCAATACGGGGCCACCACTCATGCCGGGTAATGTATTACAGCTATAGACGATCGAGTAACCATTACTAAATGGCTTAGAACTATTGGCGGTAATCTTGCCATCGCTAAAGGTATAAACCGACTGCGAAATCGCCGCAGTTGCTAGCGGAAATCCCGCTACATAAGCCAGACTACCCTCTACTGCATCATTGGAGTTGCCAATTTTGACAACTGGATAGGTGCGATCGCTCTGAAACTTGACTATTGCTAGATCGATATTGCCAGTGGGTGAAATTTGGCGCGCACTGACGGGATACGTTTGGCCGTCGCTCAATTCGATCGTATATTGGCTGCCAGTTTTTTTGACGACGTGGGCGGCGGTGAGGACGGTATAAGTATTACCATTGCGATCGATAATCGCTCCCGATCCGCGCTCATCCGGCGTTTTAATCGCCACAGTCACGCTTTTAGCAATTCTCGACACTTCGGTGGGCGCGATCGCCGCCGCAGGCAAGATAATCACTAATGGAGCGATAATTCCATAACCGATAAGCCAAGTTTTCATATAACGCGATCGAGATATCCAGTGAGTCTTAGTATAACCAAAAATTCCAGAGCTATTCTGGTATTGTAATTTACATTAATTACTTAGAACTGATACCTTCCCGACCCTGAATCTGATCGTAAATCAGGTAGATATTACTGGCTAAAATCGTACAGACGATTGTTATTAGTGCAAATTTAAATAATCCCAAACTCAAGTGAGTGAATTTTTTATTTCCAGGTGTCGGAAACTGAAGAAAGTATAATAGTCGCTCCGTTCCTAATAGGATGATACTCGACCAAGCTACCCCAAAAAGCAAGAAGAGAAACGATACTAAAATTTGATTGATGACGATCTCATGAACGGGCAGATAATATGGATTTTGCTCGTAATATGGTGGGCCATCGCTTGTATAATTAAAAAATGTAATAATCGGGTAAGTAAATAGAGCCAGTAAAAAATCCAGCAATGAAGTGCTACCAATCCAAAGCAATAAAATTGTCTGCCTGACTTTTTTATTCATTTTCCCCTACTGTCGTCAGCAAATTCAATAATCGATCGTTCGAGTCTTTCCCAAATAATTTATATCGATCGCAAATTTCTGAATGCGACAAATCTTCAGACGATCGAGTGGATAAGCCTAATGATTCACGCTGCTGTCTCAATTCTATTACACAGCATTAAATTTAATCGATCGGCGATCGATTGGCTCGACAAAAACGAGCTTATTTACTAGCTCTGAGGCTAGCTTGATAAGCGCGATGGACTTCTTGCACGCTGTATTGATTGAGAAAAATCCGGGCAAACTGTTCGGCTAGTTGCGGATTGCCGCGCTCGATCGACCACTGCAATAATGGCTTCATCGTGCGTTCGTTGAGCAAGCCACCGAGTGACAAAATATTCCACAAGATTCGGTGAAAAACTGTCATCTGAATCATGATTTTTACGTCCATAGTTGGATGTTTTTTGTAGAAAACCACACCCATTTTACCGCGTTCTAATTCTTGCTCGATCGAGCGGGGAATCCGATCGAGTGAGAAAGCCGGATGCCAATGGTAGCCGACAGCTTCGGGACATTTAACCATCTGAATCCCTTGTTTTTTGAGCCGGACACCTAGCTCCAAATCTTCCCAGCCATAGAGATCGAAATCCAAATCGAATAAGCCAACTTCGATCAACCAATGTTTGGCGATCGCCACATTAGTGGTGGCAAAATAAGCATTAGAAAAGTCAAGCAACTTGTAAGGTTCGCTAGTGGGTGATTCAAAATTGGCGGTATTAATTACGGCACCGTAAGTAAAGACGCGATCGTCACCCAGTTCTTTCTGTTTTGCTAGCAGTACATCGGCATGACATTGCAAAAATGTCGGCGTCACGACGATATCGCTATCGATGAAAACGATCGTATCCCCTATGGCTCTCTCTACACCCATATTACGGGCAGCAGAGGCACCCTTGTGAGCTTGTTCGTAGATCTTGAGATGCGGCAATTCATTAGAGCTATTTTGCAACCATTCGATCGTGCCATCTGTCGAACCATCATCGACGACGACTACTTCATAGCCAGTTACGATCTGCTCGTCCAAGGTTTGAATTTCTAATGCTCTCAAGCATTTTTGCAGTATGGGGAGTCTGTTGTAAGTAGGAATGACGATACTAAAAAACACCGATTTTGCCCTCTGGGTTGACATGTCACAAAACAGGATAGATGAACCATAACTAGTTATGGGCAACACCATCCTATCCTAGTTTTAGGACACGATCGAGCCTCAGACAGTTTCCGGAAGTCAGACATTTTTCTGTGTAGATGGATCTAATCTTGGGATCGAGGATCGAACATGACAACGAGGCGGATGGAACGTTTAGGCGGCATAGTTATCGCCGTTATGGGTATGCTGTTGACAGTCTGGAACTGGCATCTCGCGCTATCTGAAGGGCGTTTTTACGAGCACGCTGCCATTTTCGGGCCAGTATTGACAATTATGGGGCTGGGTTTAGTTATATTTCCTGGCTATCGCACTAAACGCCAAGCTTGCAGCGAAGATCTAGATCGATTGAGTGGTGCTGCATCAATAGCGGCGCAGTGGTGGGGACTGTTAGCGATTGCTGTCGGCAGTGGATTGATTAATCTTGCAGCATTGAAAGGCTGGAGATAATTGAGAATTGAGAATTGAGAATTGGACGTTGCTCAATTGCGAGATAGTGCGCCGCTTCCCGCTCTAGCCTGTTGTTTGTGAAAAAGTTTCCGGAAGTTCGATCGATTAAGCGGGATCGAACTAATTACCCGTCGGTGGTGGACGATCCTGGTAGTAGCAATGGCTAGCACGATTATCAATTTATACATCTTAGAAAGTTGGCGATCGCCTCTATAAAACGATAGAGATCTATCTTTAACTTGTCAAATTAGCGATCTTGGTGGTGCGGCATCTGGCGGCAAGAATCGTTTATAGTAGTAACTAGTGCTTTTCAATCCGATCGAGGTTGTCTCGACAGCGATGGGTCGAGTAGAGCTGGTTAAAATTTAAATGCGATTTTCATGGCTAGTATTATTGTCGATCGCCTGAGTAAAGTTTATCCGGTGGCAATGAAAGAGCCGGGTTTGAATGGTACCATCAAACATTTTTTCCAACGTACTTACAAACAGATTCACGCGGTACGGGATATTTCCTTCCAAATTGAAGCGGGAGAAGTTGTCGGCTTTTTGGGTGCCAATGGTGCGGGAAAAACGACGACACTCAAGATGCTCAGTGGTTTGATTCATCCATCGACGGGGTTGGTAAAAGTAGCAGGACAAATCCCCTTCAAACGCGAGACTGCATTCCTCAAACAAATTACCCTAGTCATGGGGCAAAAGCAGCAGCTAATTTGGGACTTACCCGCATTAGATTCACTCAAGATTAATGCTGCTGTCTATGGTTTGAGCGATCGCACCGCTCAATTGCGGATTTATGAATTAGCCGAAATGCTGTCGATTCAAGACAAGCTGACTCAACCCGTGCGCAAGTTATCTTTAGGCGAACGGATGAAAGCTGAACTACTCGCCGCATTACTCCACGAACCGCAGGTACTTTTTCTTGACGAACCGACATTAGGATTGGATGTCAACGCTCAAGTAGCCGTGCGGCAATTTTTGCGCGAATACAATCAGCGATACAATGCCACAATTTTGCTCACGAGTCACTATATGGCCGATATTACCGCACTATGCGATCGAGTGTTGGTCATCAACCAAGGGCAATTAATTTATGATGGCAATCTCAATGGTTTAGTCGATCGGTTTTCGCCCTGTCGGGAAGTAAATGTCGAATTCAAGCATATTTATCCCCAAGATAAATTAGCAATGTATGCCGACGTGCGATCGGTTGAAGGTGCATCGGCGAAATTTTTAGTACCCCAAGAAATGCTCACTAAAACTGTCTCCCAAATCTTAGGCGAATTAGAAGTAGTCGATCTCAGTATTACCGATCCACCGATCGATGATGTCATCGGCCAACTTTTTCAATCCGGTACAGCCGAGACAGCCGTCCCAGCCTAAAAAAATCCCAACAGGCGGGGTGGCTAGATCTCTGTCACCGAGTAACCACCCACAAGACTATGAAACTATTATTTAAAATCTCTCGATCGCTGCTAGTGACATAGTAGCCATGAAAACAACTCAATTGTTGTTGCCCATGTAGGATGCGATCGAAATGTAGGGGACGCTTAACTACTACCAACTCGGCCAAAGGTAGCTAAAGATTCAACAATTAGTGAAAAAATTGGCACAATTAAAGAATAAGAATTATTACCAATCGCTGACTGCAATATGAAACTGTCAAGACTAGGTTATTCGATCGCGGCGATCGCTTTGATAATTGCTACATTTTTACCTTTACCAGCACTAGCAGCAGTACCAGCCGCCGCAATTGCTGCCGATACTAGTGGCAATAGTTTCGTGAGTAAAGCAGTCGAGCAAGTCGGCTCGGCAGTAGTAAGAATCGACACCGAGCGGACGATTACACGGCGACTAGACCCATTTTTTGGAGATGAAGCTCTGACGGGATTGCCCCAACAGCAATTATTACGCGGCCAAGGTTCTGGCTTTATTATCGATCGAGATGGCGTAATTTTAACTAACGCGCATGTAGTCGATCGAGCCGACAAAGTAACGGTTATTCTCAAAGACGGTCGCAGTTTTAAGGGTAAAGTGCGGGGTGTCGATGCCGTTACCGATCTAGCAGTCATCCAAGTCAGCGGTGCCCACAATCTCCCTGTGGCTAAATTGGGTGACTCCGATATCGTCAAAGTCGGCGATTGGGCGATTGCCGTCGGCAACCCGTTCGGACTAGATAATACTGTCACGCTCGGGATCGTCAGCACACTCAAACGTGCCAGTTCCACAGTCGGTATGACCGACAAACGCCTCGATTTCATTCAAACCGACGCGGCAATCAATCCAGGCAATTCTGGCGGCCCCCTGCTCAATGGCAAGGGCGAAGTCATCGGCATCAACACTGCTATCCGTGCCGATGCGATTGGGATTGGCTTTGCAATTCCCATCAATAAAGCCAAAACGATTTCGACTCAATTAGCGCGCGGTGAAAAAGTTTCTCACCCCTATCTCGGCGTCCAAATGGTCACCCTCACTCCAGAAATCGCCGCCGAGAATAATAACGATCCTAATGCTCTGTTTCAAATCCCCCCAGTTAATGGAGTACTGGTAGTTAAAGTGCTGCCGAATACTGCGGCATCTGTTGCCGGAATGCGCCGAGGCGATACCATTCTCGAAGTTGATGGCGAGGCAATTCACGATGCCAATCAATTACAAAATGTGATGGAAAACAGCCGCGTCAGCCAATTACTGCAAGTCCGCATTTTACGAGATGGCAAAGATCGGATCGTGAAGGTTATTCCTAAAGACTTAATTGACGAGCAGAATTGAGGCTTTAGGCTTTAGGCTTTAGGTTTTAGGCTTTAGGCTTTAAGGGCAATTCCTAAAATTGCCCCTACATTTTGAGAAATTTGAGAAGTTATAGGACGACAGCGATTGAAATCGCCGCTGATGATGCAAAATCCGCCTTCTCGGACTAATTTAAAAAACGTCCTATGGCAGCAAATTCAAGATGCACTATCGATCGTGTGTGGTTTTTGGCTAGGATAGATTAGATTGGCTCAGTTTGTTCGAGTATTTTAATAATTCCGCCCGCTTTATGATGTTGTTTTTGATTTTTAACATAAGATATTGCCCACTCTAATCTTTGTTCGCCCAAAGAAAATACGGCATATTCATGTTGCCAAGCGAACTTGTAATTATCATCAGCTAGCTCTTGATTTAAATAACGCGCACTACTACCTTTAATTCGTTTGGCAAAATCAGAAATCGATAATTTGGGTGGAATTGAAACAATCAAATGTAGATGGTCTTCAATCCCGCCGATTGCATGTAGTTGGCATTCTAGAAAATCTACTTTTCCTCTGATATGTGGATACAGAATTTGTTCGTGGGCTGGGCTGATTAATGGTTGTCGATCGTGGGTTGCCCAAACAAGATGATAAAATAGTCTCCAAAGTGGCATGGTAAGAAGATTAATCTTTTATTTGTTAATATGCCCTGGTTTATAGGGAATATTAACACATGCGATCGAATTTATAGATTCTAGCGTAGGGAATCGCACTCATAGAGCCTAGAATTTAGTCCTCACTGGAAGCCCTCAAATGAATTTGGGGCTAAGAGCTAAAGTTCGTTGAAACGAACTAAGATTTCCAGCAGTTATCTGAAGATAACTTGTGCTATGAGCGCAAAATTCCATTTCAGCGCGGGTGTGGATTGAACTAATCACCCACACATTCGATCGAATCTAATTCGATTTCCACACTCTAAACCTAGAATTTAGTCCTCATTGAAAGCCCTCAAATGAATTTGGGGCTAAGAGCGTAAGTTCGTGTCAACGAACTAAAATCTCTGGCAGTTATCTTCAGATAACTTTGGCTATGAGCGCGAAATTTCATTTCAGCGCGGATGTCGATTGCACTAATCACCCATACCCGATGAATCTACCTCGTATCGATAACAGCTCTCTTGGCGGTTAGCAGATGAATATTTCTCAGTAATTTTGGCGAGGGGAAACTCGTGAGAATTCGGGTATACTACTGTCAGATAGTTTTCAATCATCAGAAAAATAATGAAAAATACTGCTGCTCAAAAAATAATTCGAGATGCTGTGGCATAAGATGCCACAGCATCTAAACTTGCTCTAGCTGGTTCGATCGTCGGTTTTGGGATCGTCGGGGTAAATCCGGCTCAAGCAGTCTCTCTAAATAATGGTACTGGTATCTCAAATCCAGCAACCACCATCACTTTTTCCGAAATTCCGTTGGCTAATGAGACGGCACTTACCAATCAATATTCCAGCTTAGGAGTCACTTTTAGTGGGCTTTTTTATGAGACTGGAGCTAACGCATTTCCGAATATAAGTGCTCCTTCGGCTGTAAATTTTCGCAACTCAGGAGCAACTACAAACCCTTTTCTCATCAGCTTCATACAACCCCAGTCACAAGCTGCTTTCGGTTTACGTACCAATAATGGAACATCCACCTTTGAAGCCTTATCGAACAACTCAGTAGTGGATACATTCAGTATTGTAACTGGCCCGTCGGCTGGCAGTAACAATTTTTATGGTTTTACTGGCGTTACATTTGATGCCATCAGGGTTACGGCTGCTAATAGTTTTGCAACTATAGACAACATCCAATTTGGTACTGCGACTGCTCAAAGCGTTCCCGAACCTTTTAGCATTATTGGTACGCTAGTTGGTGGTACGGCAGCTTTTCGGCTCAGAAAGAAATTAGCAGATGCTAATAAGGTGTAGCTTGAACTCGGCTGCTATTGTCTAGTAATACGCAATGCCAGTTCGGTTTGAGGATCTCCACTCAATGATTCCTAGCTGCGCTTCAGCACCGCCCTCAAATGAATTTGGGGCTAATAGCAAAAGTTCTCTAAAGAGAACTACTGAATTTTCAGAGAGTCCATTTGAATGAACTTTTGCTATTAGCCCGAACTTATAGTTCAGGGCGGTTTTTGTGCGAAGCAAGTCAATTTTTATTATTCCAAAATCAGACTAATTAGTAATTCATCTATATTACTTCGCCTCCATCCAATTAGCCCCACTGCCAATCTCCGCCACCATCGGCACACTCAAATCGATCGCCCCAAAGAGCTATATTCAGAACCGCCCAATTTAAGTTGAAGCTCGAAGCGGATCGCGACGTAATGTGTAGAGCATTAGTAAAATAAATAAACCAGTTCCCACTATATATTTAACTGGACTGGGAATGAATTCTTGCGGTGAAATGAAACCTTCGATCGCGCCAGCAATCAGTAACATGGGGACTAAACCCATCACCAATTGGGCTGCCTGTAACCCATAGATGCGTAAAGCATCTCGCCGACGATAGCGACCGGGAAATAACAGTCCTCTAGCGATTAATAAGCCAGCACCGCCAGCAATAAAAATTGCAGGTAACTCTAACGAACCGTGGGGAAAAACAAATGCCCAAAATGGATAAGCTAGACCATTTTGACCGACTAATGTAGCGATGGCACCAATTAATAACCCATTATAAAACAGGGCATAAATCGTCCAGATCCCTGCTAATATTCCGCCGCCAACCATCCGAAAACAAACACTGAGATTATTAATTGCGATACCACTAGCAGCAACAGGTTCGGTACCTAAGATCGAACCCATCCAAAGTTGGCCGCGATCGCGTACTTTTTCAATTAGCGATTGCGGGACGATCAGTGACATAAAACTCGCATCTTGCCATGCAAACCACCAGGCGACCAGCCCACCAAGTAAAAAGATTGCAAAAGCAATCGCTGTATACCCCCAAGTATCCCGCAACACCTGCGGTAAGCCCCACAGGTAAAAATCGATCGCGCCGCGTAATTCTTGACGCCTAGAACCGCGATAAATCTGACTGTAGCCGCGAGTTGTCAGTGCTTGGAGTTCTTGGACGATCGTTTCGCCGATTTGATTGGTATTGGCGCGTGCCAAATCTGCGGCTACCGATCGATACAGGCTAGCCAACGTGGCGATTTCTTTCGCGCTCAAAGATTTCATCCCGCGCTGTTGGGCGCGTTGGAGCAGAGTATCGAGTTCTTGCCATTGCCCTTGGCGGCGTGAGATCCAGCGTTGAATATTCATCTAGGGGATAGGGAATAGCGATTCGCGCTCGTCGGGTTCCCCGACGGTTAAGCGAATCAAGACAGGGGATAGAGGATAGGGAAGAATCACCAAGAACCATAAATAATTATCAATTATCAATTATCAATTCTTGAAAGTTCGATCGTCACGATCCACGACCCACTATTCACTATCCACTAATCTACAATATCCCAAATAGATGCAAGGGGCCGCGACCGCTAATCAATTCGACAACGATGCCGATGAAGCCCAGCATCGCCAGACGACCGTTCCAGACTTCCGCAGCGGTTGTGAGTCCCCATTCCCATTTTTCTTGGGGGTACATCTTGATTTTCTTCTTCATCTGGGTGACGCGATCGATGTCCATACTGGGAGCTGCTGCGGCTCTGAGGACTAGATCGACGAGTGTTTGGATAAAAATGGGGTTGGTATCCAAAGCAGGCACGCGGTTGAACGTATGGATGCCAGCTTCTTCGGCAATTTCGCGATATTCGATATCGATTTCTTCGAGGGTTTCAATATGCTCGGAGACAAAGCTAATCGGCACTACGACTAGCTCGCCAACACCTTTGTCTGCTAGTTCGACGATCGCGTCTTCGGTATAGGGTTGCAGCCATTCGATCGGGCCGACTTTACTTTGATATGCTAGCGAATGTGCATTTTTGCGCCCGATCGTTTGCATAATCAGTTCGGTGCATTCTTCGATCTCGGTTTGATAAGGATCGCCTGCTTCTTCTACATAGCTTACGGGTACGCCGTGCGCGCTAAAAAAGACATGTGCGTTATCTGGATCGGGGCATTTATCGATTTGAGCGCAGATCAAGTCGGACATCGCTTGGAGATAACCTGGCTCTTTATACCAATCGGCAATAACCGTATATTTCGGCGGCTTGAGCTGCGGATTTTCGTTCCAGATTTTTTCGATCAGCCGGAAGCTCGAACCGCTAGTACTGATCGAAAACTGGGGATACAAAGGTAAAATCACCAACTGCTCGATCGCATCTTGCTTAATTTGAGCGAGTGCATCTTCGGTAAATGGGTGCCAATAGCGCATCCCAATGTAAACTTTGGCATCTTCACCGCGCGATCGCAATTGACTTTCAAGAGCGCGAGCTTGTGCTTCCGTGATGCGTCGCAGTGGCGAGCCGCCACCAATTTTTTCATAATTGGCTTGAGATTTCTTCGCTCGCGAACTAGAGATCAGCCAAGCTAGCGGTTTTTGCAGCGCAGCAATTGGAATCCGAATAATCTCAGGGTCGGAAAACAGGTTAAACAAGAACGGACGCACATCCGATAATTGCTCCGGCCCGCCCAAATTCAATAGTAAAACCCCTAATCGACCCATAACGGCTGTATCTTCCCAGTATGTTGCAAATTCTTTACTAACTTTAACAAAAATATGGTTTTAGTGGTACTAGCTTAGCGACTGCTGACACATAAATTTAATTTTAGCTAAAAGCTATACCCAGGGATAGAGGCTAATGCAAAAATTTGATGCTAAGTTCGATCTACCGGAAACCCAACGAGAGCGAGCCGCAACTCCCAACTCCCAACTCCCAACTCCCAACTCCCAACTCCCCGCAAAATAGTAACTAGATTTATACCGTAGACTACAAGCAGCCTTCGATCGCAAAATATTGAAAATGACTGGTAAAATTAGTTAAGATGTGTATTACGAGTCTTCAGCATTCACGAAGTCTATGAAACTAATTCAAATGGCCGTTATACCGATCGCGTTGAGTGGTGCCTTTGAGTTAGGTATAGCACAGACAGCAATGGGTTATGTCTCCAATTATCCTCTCGAACGAGAAGTTCACTGGTCGCAAGCTAGTCCCACCCCTGCTAGTGCCGAATTATTGGAACAGGGGCGTAAAAAACAAGAACAAGAAGACTATGCTGGCGCAATTGCTGACTATACAGAATTTCTTAAGTCTAATCCCAACCATCTAGAAGGCTACAGCAATCGTGGTTTTTCGAGGGCGATGGTTAACAATCTCCAAGGTGCGATCCAAGATTTCGATCGCGCGATCGAAATCTCACCCAACAATGCCGACGCCTATAATGCCAGAGGTAACGTCAATGCCATGGCAGGTAATCTCAGTGGCTCGATTCGCGACTTTAACCGGGCGATTCGTTGCGATCGCAATTTTGCCGATGCTTATTATAACCGCGCGATTAGCAGACACAGTTTGGGCGATCGTCGCGGCGCGAGATTAGATCTGAGTCAAGCTGCCAAATTATTCCAACAGCAAAAAGACCTCGGCGGCTATCAACAAGCCAGAGAATGGATCGACAAGTTGAAATAGGGATTAGGCTTTAGGCTTTAGGTTTTAGGCTTTAGGCTTTAGGCTTTAGGCTTTAGGCTTTAGGCTTTAGGCTTGAGGGATTAGGGGTTAGCAAATCAACTATCAACTATCAACTATCAACTATCAACTATCAACTACTCACTTCACCTTCAACACTACCATCGTCATATCATCTCCATTAGCACGCTCGTTGCCAGTAAAGGTATGAAGAGTCGAGACAATCTTATCGAGAATACCTTGAGAGCTTAATTGCTGCTGGCAGGCTGTATGAAAGGTATAAATGAGATTGTCTTCATTAAACCTTTCGCCATTCTGATTGGCCGCATCGGTAAAGCCATCGGTGTAGTAAATAATCGTATCGCCCTGGTGGAGTTGAACTTGAGCTTCTTCATACTGAGAATCGGCATCGAGTCCGATTAACATCCCTGGGGTATCTAGTCGCAAGATCCGATTGGTGGCTGCTTGCCAGTACAAAGGTGGATTGTGGGCGGCATTAGTATATGCCAGGATCTTGGTAGCTGGATCGTATTCTGAATAGAACAGCGTCACAAACCGACTGGAATTTTCGAGATCGGCATACATGACCCGATTGAGGTGCTGGAGAATGCGTGAGGGCGAATGACCGTTTAATACCTCCGCACGTAACATTCCCCGCGTCATCGTCATAATCAGCCCTGCGGGGACACCTTTGCCCATAACATCTCCGATGGTGATACTCCACTTAGTGGTGGCGTTGGGGTCTGT
Organism: Chamaesiphon polymorphus CCALA 037; assembly: GCF_003003845.1. Lineage (GTDB taxonomy): Bacteria > Cyanobacteriota > Cyanobacteriia > Cyanobacteriales > Chamaesiphonaceae > Chamaesiphon > Chamaesiphon polymorphus. The sequence continues at coordinate 17,127 of NZ_PVWO01000020.1, forward strand.
TTGCTTCTCCGTCAGCCTGTCATAATTAGCCGGGATAAAATCATAATAATCCCCACCGACTCGATCGGCATTTAGATAGCAGGCGGCTAGTTCTAAGCCTGGAATATCTGGAAATTTTTTCGGCAATAAGCGTTCCTGGATTTCGGCCCCGATTTCTAACTCGCGATCGAGTCTTTCTTTCTTGCGTAATTCGACGGTTAGTTCGTCGTTATGGATGGCTACCGCAGTTTGATCGGCAACTAATTGTAATAGCTTTTGTCGATCGAGCGTCCATTCATAACTAGGATTGCGTGTAAATACATATAATCGCCCGCGTTCGCCACTTTCGAGTAAAATTGGCGTCCTGAAAATATGAATTCGATAGTCGAGATCTAGTTCGATCCGACTTTCTAATTTTTCCCAAAAATCTGCATGAAAACTAACTTCTTTACCTTCAGACACATCTGTCAGTGTTTGGAAGATCGCCATTTCAATCCGTTGGCGCAGATCGTTACAATTACCTTCACCCTGACAATGGAGCTGTTGAATTTGCAATTGTCCGGTTTTTTTGAACAGGATAATCGCGCCGCCTTCGCTATCGGTCACGCGGGTGACCATTAAGGGAATCAGTTCCAGAAATTGATTGAGATTTTTAAAACTTCTCAGTGCAAACCCTAAATTACTCAGTAGCTCGTGAGTTTTCTTTTGCTGACGATTGAGATTTATGACTTGTTCTTGGAGCGCAACTACTGACATAATTTGTGGTTCATAATTCATATTTTCTAATTCCTAACCACTTAATAAAGCCTCGACAAATTCATAACTAGAAAAAGGTCTTAAATCTTCGATGCCCTCACCAGCACCGATAAACCGAATTGGTAATCCCAGTTGTTGCACCACTGCCAGCGCGACGCCACCTTTAGCCGTACCATCTAACTTGGTTAAGATCACACCGCTTAACTTAGCTGCTTCGGCAAAAACTTGAGCTTGGCGCAAACCATTTTGGCCCAAAGTAGCATCGAGTACGAGTAATGATTCTATCTGAGCTGTACTGGCTTGTTTGTCTATAATCCGACGGATCTTGCTCAACTCGTCCATCAGATTTTTTTTGTTTTGTAACCGTCCGGCGGTATCGACTAATAGTAACTCAGTTTCGCGCGATCGAGCAGCACTAATTGCATCAAAAACTACTGCTGCGGGATCGGGATTTTGTCCGGGGTTGGCAATTACTTCAATGCCACTACGTTGTCCCCAGACTTTAACTTGTTCGACTGCCGCAGCTCGAAACGTATCGCCAGCGGCAATCAGACATTTATAACCCGACGATTGGCTCATATGAGCGAGCTTACCGATAGTGGTAGTTTTACCAACTCCATTGACGCCGACTAACAACCAAATATTTAATTGGTTAGATTCGGGCAAAAATTCTGATGAGTAATTAGACTCAAAAGGTTTATCGAGCAAATCTCGTAAAATTTGTTTGAGATAGGCGATTGCTTCCTCTGGTGGTAAGGCTTCTTGGCGCAATTTAGCCTGCAATGTCTCAATTACATAGTCCGTTGCTTCGATACCTACATCAGCTTGGAGCAATAAAGTCTCGATCGATTCTACCGCATCGGCATTGAGCGGGCCTTGGCCGATCAGGGCTTTTAATTGATTGACAAATCCCCGCCGCGTTTTATCCAAACCTTGGCGTAACTTTTTGAGCCAATTAATCTCATCTAAGGATACTTGTTCGGGAGTACGTCCGCGATCGGCAAGCACTTTCGCCGACCACAAGAAATCATCGTCCAGCTCGATATCTGGCGTCTGCGCCTCTGGTTCGACAGTTTCGATGGCGGATGCCTTGAGCTGTTCTAATCGCTGTTGGCGGTCGTCTCGCGCCCAAATCGGCAGATCTTCTACATCTGCGGTGGTGTCTTCAGCCGTGTCGCTACTAGTTTCCGTCGGAGCTTCAACGGCACTCTCTTCCGACTCGACAACGGCGGCTAGTGGCTCGGTAGTCTCTTCCTCAATCGCTAAGACGGGTTCGACATCTTCTGTGACTTCTTCTACTACCGTCGTGGCTGCTTGTGCGGCTGCGGATTCTTGCTGCTGAATATTTTGATAGGCAGCCTTTGCCCACGCTAAATAGTCAGTTGCCACCTCGGTGCTGACTGGCTCTGTTGCTGTTTCATCTGCTGCTGGCGTTTCCGGTTGCTCTGGTGCAGATTCTACATTCTGTTCCGAGTCCTTGCTAGGATCGGGTTCGGGGTTATCGAACTTCCGGCGAAACCAGTTAAAAACCATAATAAATTAGGAGTTAGGATCGATCGGTTAATTAATTATGAATAGACAAAGAGGGTAGTTGCCAGGGAAGTAACAAGCTGAATCTGGGCAGAGACCATCAATGTTAAGACATTCTAAGCCTAAATTTTCACTTTCACTAAAAAAAATTAGACACCAGATTTGAGTTGTTCGGTGACTCGGCGCAGGACACCATTGATCAACTTGCGACCTTGGTCGTCACTATAGCGTTTGGCCAATTCGATGGCTTCGTTGATCGCGATGCGTTCTTCTAAGCCCAAATAAACTATTTCCGTGACTGCCAGTCTGAGAATATCTCGATCGATTTTAGGCAAACGACCGAGCTGCCAATCGACCATACTTTTACTTAACAGCAGATCGACCTGAGCGGTTTCTTCCGTCGCCTTCACCAATAATTGCAGCGCATAACTACGCACATCCGGACGATTGAAATTATTAATCGTCTCTGGCATCTCTAAGGCTTGTCCCAGCCGATTGATGGCCGTTTGAACTAATTCGATCGCTTCAGCGGTCATGACTCTAGCACCCTCAACGTCGCTAGCTCTAGTTTGGCTATTTAACAGTCTGTCATTACTGCGTTGTAATTCTGCCGTAGCCGCTTCTAATGCTTCTTGAGTCTCTTCTCTGAGTGTCGAAATGGCTTTGAGCATCATCTCTTCGAGTGTCAACTGTAATTCGCGAGGTTGCGATTGCGCTAACTTCTTTTGCGCCTTTGATAACTGGGGTAGAGCTAGCAGAGCTAACTCACGAGCGATAGTTTGAGCTTTCATAGACGCGATCGATTAGCAGTAGCAAAGCCCCTGATTATACCATATCGAAGTAATTCTTGGGTGAGATAAAAGCGATTGGTTTGAATGCTCTGGGATCGACATCGGTTTTGAAGATGCACTCGATCGCGATCTCCAGTGAAAAATTCTGATAAGATCGATAGCGAGTGAGGAAAATGACATGAAAATTCAAATCGATCAAGATAAAGTGGCCAGACTTGTCAATCGGTTGCTCAGTCCGATCGGTCGCCACTTGGCGATCGGATATTTTTTCATCGCGATCGCGTTATCTGGCTGTATCAAGTACGATACTAGCATCAACTTTTCTAGTCTCAACGATGGCGAAATTGTCGAACATATTCAACTCGGAGATCGCTTAAATAGCTTCAGTCAAGATGCAGTTAAAAAATGGGTAGACAGTATCGATCGACGCACCATCCAAGCCCAAGGTCGAATCGAACATCTGAGCGATCGCGAACTCAAAGTCATCATTCCATTTAATAATCCCCAGGAACTAGTCGCCAAGATCGAGCGATATTTTAATCCTCAAACCAGCGACACTCAAGCTCGGACAAACTTCAACTCTCACATGACAATCGATCGCAGTAACTTTCTGCTAGCCGTCAGAAATCATCTCAGCTACGATATCGATCTGCGTTCCCTGGCGATCGCAGCGACAGATCCCAAAGTATCGGTAGCAGCCGATAATTCAGTCGAGCTTAATTTTAGCTTAAACAGCCCTTGGGGCGTCAAAAATGGCGAGCTGACTAATAACATTGCCAGCGTCAAAAAGCTTGGTAATACCCAAACAAGTTGGCAACTCAAACCCGGACAGCTAAATCATGTCGAAGCTATATTTTGGTTGCCAAATCCACTCGCGATCGGTGGTGTAGTTATTAGTCTGATTAGTTTAGCTGGCTATTACTTCAAATATCGCCAACTACCTTGGCCATTCGCATTTAAATCGGCAAATCCGGTTAGAAGTTAACTAACAAGATCGATGAATATAGTAATTGTCAAGACGGAAGTATAGATAGATATTTCAAACAGCATCTCTCATCGCAAGTCCGATTTACATAGACTCCTTATTACTAATATAATCCTGTCGCCCTCACCCCGCCAGATCCTGCGGCTCTAGCTCCCCTCTCCCAATCTTGGGAGCGGCGCATCGAACGGGAGGTTCCCTCCCGTTTGTGTGCGACAAGACAGAGGGGTTGGGGGTGAGGGCGAAAGGGTTTAGTCAGCAATATAAATCTGTATAAAGCGAATTTGTTAGATATCTCATTTACAAGCAATTTACATGCTATCGAAATTAGATACAGAACAGTCTAAAAAATATGCAATTGTCGGAATCATTTGCGTATTTATAGTATCGATCGGTCTGCGGTTCTGGGGATTGGGTCGATTTAACGTACTCGTTTTTGACGAAGTTTATTATGCTAAATTCGCTAATAATTATCTAACTAATACTAAATTTTTCAATTCACATCCACCACTAAGCCAATACTTAATTGCGATCGGGATTTGGATCGGCGATCGCCTACCGATCGGCCAAGATACTACCAACACGCTCACTAGTTCGCTACGCTCGACATTTAGCTATCGGTGGATGAATGCTTTGTTTGGCTCCTTAATTCCACCTGTAGTTGCTGGTTTAGCTTATCAATTGAGCCAGCGAATGAGCTTTATTTTTTTAGCAACCTTATTCATTAGCTTAGACGGACTATTTTTAGTCGATTCTCGCTATGCATTAAATAATATTTATCTGGTTTTCTTTGGATTATTAGGTCAATTATTGTTATTAATGGCTAGCAATAGGATCGGGACTAATCGTGGATTATTAATGCTCGGTGCTGGCATCTCTTTTGGAGCATCAGTTGCCTGTAAATGGAATGGCTTATGGTTTTTACTCGGCATCTATATATTACTCGCGATCGCCCGAGTTTGGAAATTATTTAAATTCGATCGACAAGATGTCGCAATCTCGAATTCATTAATAGATCGATTGGCAAGTATTAAACTAATTGAAATCGCGTTCCATTTAGCGATCGTGCCGATTGTTACCTATAGTTTATTATGGATTCCCCATCTAATTCAGAATCCCGAACCCAATTTTATCGACGTACAGTGGTCGATTCTCAATTACCACGAACAAATTAAAAATGGAGCTGGCGTCCATCCTTATTGTGCGAATTGGTATACTTGGCCGTTATTAATGCGCCCGTTAGCTTATTATTTCAAACAGTACAAACCCAATTATTATTATGATGTCCATGCGATGGGCAATCCATTATTATGGTGGTTTGCATTATTAGCAATTTTTGGTTCGCTCTGGGCAATTGTTAGAAGTGGTTGGTTGCTGATTAATAGACTCAAAATCGAGCAAACAGTGTTGGCACCAATTCGAGAGATCGATCTTAATTATCTCGCTGTACCTTTATTTGTCTCAATCAACTATGCAGCTAACTTGTTACCGTGGGTAAGAGTAACCCGCTGTTTATATATTTATCATTACATGGGTGCGCTCGTCTTTGCCACGATGGGTTTAGCTTGGTTTGTCGATTTGTGGTTGCGTAGTAATTCCCAGATCTGGCGAGCGGTTGGTATTACTACAATTTTTAGTATTGCGGCTAGTTTTATCTTTTGGTTGCCGATTTATTTGGGATTATCGATCGAAACTTCGGCTTTAAGTCTGCGGCTGTGGGATTTTTGGATCTTTAATTGGATTTAGTTATTATTTTTGAAGACAACACAATCGTTGCTAGTAATGCAATTCGCCGCTACTATCTTCTTTCTACCCCAGATTCCTAATTATACCAAATCTAGAAAATCGGGCTACAGATGCATCTCTAGAGTTTGCTCCTCCCCTTTACAAGGGGAGGCTGGGAGGGGTAAAGATCTGTAGCAGTAACTTATAGAATTGGTATTATTTCGCTCGCTCTCCAAACAGCGGAATGTGGGTTTAACCGAAAAGTATTGGGTATTAAAGTTCCTAAACATTTACCAAAAAAGAGACTGTACTCACCTTAGTACAGTCTCTTTGAGCTATTTAGCGATAAGCTTAATATTTAGGCCATATCAAGAACCAACTTTAGCTGTCGAGCGTTGTTTGCGCCGACCGACTGGTACTGCATTTTGATTCGTAGCCGTATCTTCAGGCGACTGCATCATTAATACTAACAACGGACGACTTTGGAGTTCGCGACGGACTAAGCGTTGGAGTGCAGCTTCTAATTCGATTTGCAATCCAGTCCAGTCTACATCGACTTGACCCGATTCAAACGTGCGGGCAAAGCGTCCCCACCGATCGATCAAGGTATTTTCGATCGTTTTTTGAATCAAAGCCGCGATTAATGACTGTTCGACAGCCGTAACCACACCGCGCAAATTGACCTGCGGTTTGACCATCATTTTACCATCTAGCCCGATCGCGACTGCTACAGTTACGACGCCATCGCCAGCAAGCTGTTTGCGCTCTTCCATGACTTGCGCTTGGTCGTGGACGATCCCAGCATTATCCACGAGTTGAACTCCCGAAGGCACTTTACCATTCTTGGCGATACTATTTTCGGTCAGTTCGACAATATCCCCATTATCGATAATCACCATATTCTCAGCCGGAACGCCCATACTTTGAGCGGTTTGGGAGTGCTTGATCAGCATCCGGTGTTCGCCGTGAACGGGGATAAAGTATTTCGGACGGGTGAGGCTGAGCATCAATTTCTGGTCTTCCTGACAGCCGTGTCCCGAAACGTGAATCCCTTTATCGCGTCCGTAAATGACGTTAGCACCTTGCATCATCAATTTATCGATCGTATTGACGACAGCGATAGTATTGCCTGGAATGGGGTTAGCAGAGAAGATAATTGTATCGCCTTTGCGAATCCGAACTTGACGGTGTTGACCGTTGGCAATCCGCGTCATGGCGGCTAAGGTTTCACCCTGGGAGCCTGTAGTCAGGACTAAAACTTTCTCATCGGGAAGATGGTTTGCTGACTGCAACGGTTCAAACACATCATCGGGACAGTTAATATAGCCTAAGTTCCGAGCGTGGGCGATCACGTTGAGCATCGATCGACCGACAACGCAGACTTTGCGATTGTACTTCATTGCTAGCTCGATCGTCATATTGATCCGGTGGACGGATGACGAGAAGGTGGTTACCATCACCCGACCTTTAGCTTGCGAGATATATCGGTCGAGGTTGGGAAATACCGAACGTTCGGAGGGTGTAAAGCCTGGTATCTCGGAGTTGGTAGAGTCGCTGATCAAGCACAGGACGCCTTTTTCACCATGCTCTGCAAGTTTGGCATAGTCGTATGCTTCGCCATCGACGGGGGTATGGTCGAATTTAAAGTCGCCTGTATGGATGACAACACCGACAGGAGTATGTAGAGCAACTGTAAAGCTATCCGCGATCGAGTGGGTATTGCGAATGAACTCGACGAAGAAGGATTGACCGATGCGGACAATATCGCGGGGGGCGACTGTTTTAATTTTAGTCCGATCGGCGACGCCTGCTTCTTCTAGTTTACCCTGTAACAACGCCATTGCGAGGCGAGGGCCGTAGATAACGGGGATGTCAAATTGCTTGAGGTGATAAGGAATCCCACCGATGTGATCTTCATGTCCGTGGGTGACGATCATACCCTTGATTTTATGCTGGTTTTCCCGCAGATAAGTCATATCTGGCAAAACAATATTAATGCCGTGCATACCATCGGTAGGGAACGCCAAGCCAGCATCTAGCAATAAAATCTCATCGTTTATTTCAAAGACGCAGGTATTTTTACCAATTTCATGCAAGCCACCCAACGGAATAACTTTGAGAGTGGGTTCGGATGAATTTTTGTTGACTACGGGGGTGGTGGATGATTTTAGAATTGGACTCATTTAGATAAACTTAGATAGTTGGATGAATTTTAAACAAAACTGTTCGAGTCGATTTTTTTAATCGGTAGCAACTAACTGAAATTTGCTATCCGACTTTGATGATGTAAATCGAATTTTTATATATAATCGGTCGCCAGGTCGATTATCGCTCTCAGACTCCGAGCAAACGAAACTTATTTCCTTGGTGCAGATTGCTACAATCCCGAATCGAATGACTGCTACTACTGGCTACAAGGCTCTATCTTCAAGAGAAAACAGGTAAGAAGACTTGCTAAAACTATGCGCTGGAAATTTGCACTTGCTGTTATTAAACTAACTGAATATTTATTATCCTAGGCCGAGAGTATTGAGACTCAGCCTTAGGTCGATTTAGCTCGGACTGTTGATAATGTCGATCGGGTTTGACTCGATCGATTTGACAAAGCTTATGCTGCTAACTTGTCAAATTCTAATCTTGCAGCTTTAGAAGCTTATGTATCTTTTCTCTCGTTATCTTAGTTGTATCATAATATTGGCAATGGGTCAATCGTTGGCGTAGCCTACCGGAGGTAATCGCCGATTGTGGTAATTACTACCTGAGTCGATTGGGGTAAATTTAGATTGCTATTTAGCTATTTATTAAGTAATCCTTGTTGTTGAAGTAACTGTTGGAGCTGCGGCAATAATTCTGACGGTAACTCGCACATTGGTAATCTCAGTCCGCCAACATCCCAACCTTGCAATTTTAATGCTGCTTTAATTGGCATCGGATTTGGCGCGAAAAACAGCCCTTTGAATAGAGGGAGCATTTTGATATGTATCTGAGTCGCAAGCTGGTTGTGTCCGGATTCAAATGCCGCAACCATCGCCTGGATTTCGCTCCCGACTAAATGACTGGCAACGCTGACTACTCCATATCCGCCTACCGACAGCATTGGTAATGTCAACGAATCATCACCAGAGTAAATTGTAAAATTTGGTGGTGTGAGGCTGCGAATCTGGCTAACTATATCTAGATTACCCGTAGCTTCTTTAATTGCTACAATTCCATCTAGTTTCGCTAATTTAGAGATTGTCTCTGGCTCTAAATGTTGTCCCGTTCGACCGGGGATATTATAGAGCATCATCGGTAAGTCACAAGCGGACGCGATCGCCTCGAAGTGCTGGTACAAACCAATCTGTGGGGGTTTGTTATAGTAAGGTACCACTTGCAAACTTCCATCTACTCCTAGTTTAGCAGCTTTTTGGGTGGCTTCGATCGCTTCGCTAGTAGAATTTGACCCCGTACCCGCAATTACTTTGACTTTGCCCGCCACAGCTTTTTGCACGACTTGAAACAGTTCGTACTCTTCTGCCCAACTTAGTGTCGGTGACTCTCCGGTAGTCCCACAGACAACGATCCCGTCCGAACCATTTGCGGCTAAATGCGCGGCTAATTTCTCGGCTTCGGCATAGTGGACGTTCCCTTCGCGATCGAAAGGTGTAATCATGGCCGTGATAACTCGTCCGAAATCGATTGTCATGTGGAGTGGGGAGTTGGGAGTTATGGTGTTTGTGCAAAGTTGGCTAGACTTCGTTTGTGCTTGGCTTACCCCCCTTTATAAGG